>NZ_JBXWSL010000004.1:0-172735 GCF_059613425.1 Ruegeria sp. BHSA123
CTTGTTCCAGCTTTCAGAAAAAAACCCCCGCAAATCCCCATGCCGCTGCGGGCGAATAACCAACACACCCGACAACCCCGTCCGCTCAATCTCCATAACACCTAACCTCAAACGTCTGTTGCCTACGTTTTGGATTTGCCGCACGTATCTGTAATGTGACTTCGATTCGAAATTTTCAGAGCGTAGTTAACTGACCGCGCGAACAAGTTGAATGGGCAAGCTATTTTGTCGAGTTTTACGTCTGATGGCTTTGGCGACCTTCTTGACGGGGCTCTTTGCTGAACTTCTGGTTGTCCATTCCTTGCCGGTGGCCACAAATGCAATCACGTGAAGAGTAAAACGCTTTGTTTGGAACGAAAGAGCGGAGGAAAGAAACGGGAAAAGCGGCGGTATCGGATTCGAGCTGCTACAAAACGTAACGGCTCAAATCCGCCGACTTGGTCAATTCGCCCAGATTGTCGTTCACGAATTGCGCATCGACCGTTATTTCCGTTCCGGCCCTGTCTGGTGCGGTGAATGACAGCTCTTCAAAGACCCGTTCCATGACGGTGTAAAGCCTCCGCGCACCAATGTTTTCAACGCTTTGATTCACGTCGGCTGCGATCCGCGCCAGGGCGGCAATACCATCCTCGGTAAACCCAACCGTAACCTCTTCGGTGGCCATGAGGGCCGTGTACTGACGGGTCAATGCGTTGTCGGTTTCGGTCAGGATACGAACGAAGTCTTCCTCGGTCAGCGCGCGCAGCTCTACCCGGATGGGCAGACGGCCCTGCAATTCGGGCAGAAGGTCTGATGGTTTGGCGATATGGAACGCACCGGATGCGATGAACAGGATGTGGTCGGTTTTCACCGGACCGTGCTTTGTAGAAACGGTTGTGCCTTCGATCAGGGGCAGCAGGTCGCGCTGTACACCTTCGCGACTTACATCACTACCACGCGCTTCTGTGCGGGCGCAGACCTTGTCAATCTCGTCCAGAAAAACGATGCCATTCTGTTCCACCGATTCCAATGCGGTGCGGGTGACCGTCTCATCGTCCAGCAGCTTGTCGGCCTCTTCCCCGATCAGCACCTCATAGCTTTCGGCGACAGTCAGACGTTTTCTAACCGTGCGCCCGGCAAACGCCTTACCGAAGATATCGCCCAGATTCATCATCCCCATCTGACTGCCAGGCTGTCCCGGAATATCGAACATCGGCATTGGGCTTGAACTGTCCGCGACGTCAAGTTCAATGACCGTCTCATCCAGCTCACCCGACTTGAGCTTTTTGCGGAACATCTCTCGTGTGCCTTCACGGGCATCCGTACCAGCGATGGCGTCAATCACGCGGTCTTCGGCGGCCTGATAGGCTTTGGCCTTGACGTCTTCGCGCATGAATTCCCGGGTTTGCAGAATGGCGGCATCGGCCAGATCGCGGATGATCTGTTCCACGTCGCGACCGACATAGCCAACCTCGGTGAACTTCGTGGCTTCGACCTTGATAAAGGGTGCGCGCGCCAGCTTGGCCAGACGGCGGCTGATCTCGGTTTTGCCGACACCGGTGGGGCCGATCATCAGGATGTTCTTTGGATACACCTCTTCGCGAATATCGTCCGGCAACTGCTTGCGGCGCCAGCGGTTGCGCAGGGCAACGGCCACGGCGCGCTTGGCATCCTTTTGGCCGATAATGAAACGATCCAGTTCCGAGACAATCTCGCGCGGGGTCAGGTCGGTCATATGTGTTCTATCCGTTTGTTTCGCACCGGAACCTAATCATAAGCTGCGAAAACACAAGCTGATCACAAAAAACTCACGCCAACACACGAACCGAACACGGAAATTCGAGGTGATGTGAATCGCCACACAGATATTTGCTGCGCATAGTCTCCGTCAACGGGCAAAGTCGCCCGCACGTATCTAATGGAGAACATAAAATGATGACTCGTCGTTCACTTTTTCTGAACGCGGCTGCCACTGGCGCGGCTCTGACTCTGGTCGGCACCAATGCGGCTTTGGCCGGGGGTGACAAGAAAAAGGGTCATTTCGAGGGGCGCTCGAAGCACGAAACAAGCGGCTCGGTCAAAGTAAAAAAGGATGGCGATCGTTATATCGTTGAATTAGGCAACGACTTTTCGTTGGACGGTGGCCCCGACCCGCGTGTGGCATTCGGTAAGGATGGCGAATACGACCCGTCATCTAAGCTGGGTGCACTGCTGAATTTGAAAGGCAAGCAATCTTATGCGGTGCCTCCAACTATGGACATCTCGGGCTACAACGAAGTTTACATCTGGTGTGAGGTCGCTGGCGTCCCGCTGGGTGTTGCGTCGCTTAAATAATCTGAACGACAGAGGCCGGATCATCCGGCCTCTAATCCGCCGTTAGCTGACACGGCGCATATCTGCTACACTCGCCCCAAAGCATTTGAGCACGGGGCGAATTGTATGACGAAAATTGCCAAGATCACCCTGCTGTTCGTGGTGTTCGTGGACCTGATCGGACAAGGTCTGGTCTTTCCCATCATCAATTCGCTGATCATGGAAACGAGCTCCGGTTTCCTGCCGGAAAGCACGCCTGTCGGCCGCAGGCATTTTTATTATGGTCTGGTGATCGGATGCTTTTTCCTGTCGTGGTTTCTGGGCGTTGTTTATGTCTCGAAAGTGTCTGACTCGATTGGGCGAAAGAATGCATTGCTGGTCTGCCTTGGGGGGGCGCTGGCCGGATATGCGTTGACCATTGTGGCGCTTTATCTCAATAACCTGCTTCTGCTGATCGTTGGCCGTTCGATTACCGGGTTCACTGCGGGTAATCAGCCCATCGCGCAGGCGGCGATGATCGATGGCAGCACCGACGCGTCTGACCGGGACCGAAACATGGGCTACATCGTGACAGGTGTTAGCTTTGGCCTTGTCGGCGGGCCGATCATAGGCGCGGTTTTGTCGGATTCGGCGTTATTCGGCGGCTTTGCCACGTTGAAAACCCCGTTCTATGGCGCGTTCGTGTTGGTTCTTGTGGCGATATTTCTGGTGCTGCTCTTTTTCAAGGACACCCGAACCAAGCGCGAGCCTTTTGTGTTTCGCCCCCGTGATATTACCGACAGCCTGATCGCAGTTGGCGAACACCCGCTGGTTCTGAAAATCCTGCCGGTTTATTCGTTTTTCATGATCGCCAATGTCACATTCTACGTGTTTGTCGACAATTTCCTAACCAGCGCATTCGGGTATGGGATCATCGGGGGCAGCGTGGCGATGGTGGTCATCGGTGTGGCGTTGGCCTTTTCCAGCACGTTCCTGGTGAAGCCTGCCCAGGAAAGGTTCAGCAAACACGCGATCATTTACACGTCGCTTGTGGTGATGGTCATTTGCGGGTTTGCCTTTGCCTTCAGCCCAAGCGGTGTATTCAGCTATGTCCCGGTGTTTTTCTTCTATTTCCTGTTCGGCATCGCTTATCCAACACTGTTGGGCCTGTTCTCCTCAAGCGTCAGCGAGGCGGATCAGGGCTGGGCCATGGGCGTGGCCACCGCCGTGTTCTGCCTTGCGGGGGGGATCATGTCACTGATCGGTGGCGGATTGATGAGCATCGATATCCGCGTGCCCTATTACATCGTGATCGTAGCGGCGGTTCTGGGGTTGATCGGCATGCACCGTCGATGGAAAGGCAAAGAGATCAAGGCGCTTTTAGCCTGAGATAGTCTCAACCGTCAGGTTGCCATTGGTGTAGACGCAAATATCTGCTGCGATGGCCATGGATTGCCGGGCGATGTCCTCTGCGGATCTGTCGCTGTCCATCATGGCACGCGCGGCGGCCAGAGCGAAGTTGCCTCCCGACCCGATGGCAGCCACATTGTGTTCGGGTTCCAGAACATCCCCTGCCCCGGTGATGACAAGCAGATCCTTGCCGTCTGTCACGATCAGCATCGCCTCAAGTTTTTGCAGATACTTGTCTGTGCGCCAGTCCTTGGCGAGTTCAACCGAGGCGCGGGCCAGTTGGCCGGGCGTAGCTTCAAGCTTGGCTTCCAGCCGTTCCAGCAACGTGAAGGCATCCGCTGTCGATCCGGCAAAACCTGCCACGATCTCGAACCCTCCGGGAGACAGGCGGCGCACCTTGCGCGCGGTGCCCTTGATCACGGTCTGACCCAGACTCACCTGACCGTCGCCGGCAATGACGACATGACCGTCCTTCTTGACGCCGATAATCGTTGTGCCGTGCCAACCGGGAAAGTCGTTATCTGCCATGATCGTCTCCGCTTTTGCTGGCGGTATATATGGGCCGGACCGGTTGTTGGCGCAACCCATTGCCAAACTGCCCAAAAGATATGCAAAAAATGCAATTCGGGGTTACCGGACCAGCAATTGTGAGTCCGGCCAAGCGGTACTAGATGAGGCTCACAACCGACGACGGGTCGGCTGTTTCTTCAATAAGGACTGCGCACATGGCAACCACAGCTAATATTCATGCGCCGCTCGGAGCAGCTACCATCCTGCACGTGGCGGACGTTTTCATCAATGCATTCGACAGTGTTGTCGCATGGAATGAAGCACGTAAAACACGTAACCTTCTGTCGGAACTCAGCGACACGCAGCTGGACGATATCGGTCTGAGCCGCGCGGATATCGCAAAAATCTAATCCAACCGACGGATCATCAAACCGAACCAGCCGCCCGGATTTCCGAGCGGCTTTTTCGTTGCTCAACTCTGGATGTATTTCCCGGCAAGATCGGGTAAAAAAGCTTCGACCGCGGCAGTTGCAATGACGTGCAGAGTGCCAGCTTCTTCATCAGCTACATCCAGACCACCTTTGACCGCGCGAACCTCGGCTCGGCCGCGCGGCATGTCGGCAGCAACCAATTCACAATTCACCTGTTCCGGATTCTGAACGCCGATTGTCACAAGCACGCGCATTTCGTTGTGATCGATCCCCAGCTTTGAAAACAGCGTGATGGATGAATGATGCAGCGCGTCCTGTACCGCGCGGCGGGCTGCTTTGGTATAATCCTGACCATAAAGGTCATTACCAGTGCCCATTTCCAGGATGATCCGCTTTTCACTCATTGCGCCGGGTCCATGTTGAAAGAAACGATCAGTGCAGCGTTGGCTATCACCGTGTGGCCGTCACCATTCGGTTTTTCGATGTCCAACCCACCTTTTGCGACGGTAATGTTGGGCTGACCATAAGGGAAAACGGCTTTGAGGGCGTCGGTATCCACTTGATCCGGCTGCTGCACGCCGATCTCGGCATCAATGATCATCGCCTCTTTCGGGAAACCAAAAAGTTCGGCCATATTGACCGAGTTGTGCCACAGCGCGTCCCTGATCGCCCGCAGCGACGACTCGGTATAGTCCATCCGGCGCAGGGATGTGCCCATCCCGAATTCTACAAGAACGCGCGTTTTTGCCATTGGTTTCCCCGCCGTTTCAACAAAAAAGGCGCCCCAATCTGAGACGCCTTTCGAACAATCCGTTATCGCCAGATCAGATGGATTCGTCGATCCAGCTTTGCAGCGCGGCTTTGGGGGCAGCGCCTGCGCGGTTCGATACAACCTGACCGTCCTTAAAGATGAACAGCGCCGGGATGCCGCGCACGCCCATGGCGGCGGCAGAGTTCGGGTTGTTGTCCACGTCCACCTTGGCGATCTTGACCTTGCCGCCATATTCGGCGGCCAGCTCTTCCAGTGCCGGACCAATCTGCTTACAGGGTCCGCACCATTCGGCCCAGAAATCCACTACAACTGGAACGTCCGAGTTCTTGACTTCGGCGTCAAAGGTTTCGTCGGTGACGGCTACGGTCGACATATTATGTCTCCTGAATGAAATGCGCTTGGGCTGTGAAGGTAGGGGTGGCAGTAGGCAAGGTCAAGATATCTGGGTGCAGGCCACGGCATCCGTCACAAGATCGTGTGGCAACCACATAAGATTTGCCGTTCTTGTCCAAAGGATTGCGGTGCGTATCTTATGGTCCGGATAGATCTGCGACAGGGCCTGCGCATACGCGCCCATTTGGCGAAGCAACCCTTCGGGGCAATCTTCGACCCGGTTCGGAACGGTGGCATTTGATTTGAAATCAATTACATGGACTTCGGTGTCCGTCACGATCAGGCGGTCGACAATCCCATACATTCGCTGCCCGCGCAGGTCGGCAGTTACAGGTACTTCGGCCAATGTGTCCGGCGTGAAAATGTGTCGCAGGCTTTCGGATGTCAGCACGCCTGTGACTTCGGTCAGCAATGCGTTCTGATCCTCTTGCCCCATGCCGGGCAGCAGGCGGGCGCAAAGCTCTGGCCAGTGGTCCTGCGTGACTTTGGGCAGATGCTCAAGCAGCAGGTGCACGCGGGTTCCGCGCAGTTTGGCAGCGTCTTCATCCAGACCAGCGTCACCTGGCAACGCCTTGGCCCCACCCAGATCCGAAGGGCTGATGGTGGCCGCAGGTACAACCGGTTCAGGTGCAGGGTGCAGGAACATATCAGGTAGATCTGAATGTTTAGCCGATGCGCGTGACAGCTCAACCAGTGGAAACCCATCCCAGTCGCCATGGGACAGCCGACGTGTATCTGAACCAGGCAGTTGCGTTGCCCCGGCCCTTTCCATCGCTGCTTCTACCATCTGGTACCAGCTGTTGCCATCTTTACCCAAATCACCTGCCGCTGCCACGATCAGCCACTTTTCAGCCCTTGTTAGAGCCACATAAAGCAAGCGAAGCCGTTCATTTTCCTCGCGGGTGCGCGCCTCTGTCCGGGCGCGAGTGATCAGGTTCGGCGATTGGTCTGCCGAAACCTTCCACAGGGGAGTCCCGTCTGCCACCATGATTTCGGCGTCGCGTGGCGGCTGGCGTTTGCCGGTATCAGGCAGAATGACGATCGGAGCCTCCAACCCCTTCGAGCCGTGCACCGTCATCACCCGGATCATATTTCCGACCCCGCTCATCTGTCGTTTGATCTCCAGATCGTCGGTCTGCATCCAGACCAGAAATCCAGTCAGGCTGGGGATATCCGTCCGCTCGTAGGCCAACGCCTGCGATAGCAGGGCATTGATACCGTCCTCAGCCTCGGGTCCCAGTCGGCCCAACAGGTTTCGTCGCCCGTCGTGTCGGGTCAGAATGCGTTCAATCAGGTCATAGGGGCGCAGAAAGTCGATCTGACTGCGCAGATCGTTCAGAACGGCCAGAGTTTTGGGGAAATCGTCGGCGCGTCTGCGCAAAGCAGCCCACAGGAATTGCTCCTCCCGCCGATGGGCAAGATCGAAAAGCTGCTGCTCGGACCATCCGAACAGTGGGGATTTCAGAACTGTCGCCAGCGACAGGCTGTCTTCGGGCGTCGCCAGAAAGCTAAGCAGCGCAGCCAGATCCTTGACCGCAAGTTCGGCACCCACTTTCAGCCGGTCCGCCCCGGCGATGGGAAGCCCGGCAACCTTGCAGGCGCGGATGATCTCGGCGAACAGGTCAGACCGGCGTTGCACAAGGATCAGAAAATCACCGGGCTGAACTTTGCGTCGAACAAACTGGCCCTGTGTGTCCCCGTCTTCAGGTATAGTTTCGCCGTCATCGATCATTTTTTTGATCGACGCAGCCACCCGTTCGGCCAGAATAACGGTATGGTGCCGTGATCCGGGCCGGTCCACCGGATCGGTCCAATCCCCCTCCTCCGCGTCCTCGACTTTCTCGACGACGGGCCAAAGATCAACCCGACCGGGCAAATCGGATTTGAAGGCGCGGTGCTGACTTTCCTTCTGAAATCCTGCATCGGCGCGGTTTTCAAAAAGCGTGTCGACCAGAGACAAGATCGCGCTGGAGGATCGGAATGAATATTCCAGCGTCGAATCCCACAGTTTAGAGCCTGAATCAGAGAGTTTCCGGTCAAACTCTTCCTGCATACGGTCAAAGGCTTGCGGGTCGGCGCCCTGAAAGGAATAGATCGATTGTTTTTTATCGCCGACAACAAAGATAGTGCGCTCGACCCCTGATCGGGCCCCTTCCCCGCTAGTGAATTCCTGAGCCAGTTTTTCCACCACATCCCATTGATCGGGGCTGGTGTCCTGCGCTTCGTCGACAAGAATGTGGTCGATACCCCCGTCCAGACGGTACAGCACCCATTCAGCCACCGTCGGGTCATTCAGAACCTGACGTGCGCGCAGGATTAGATCGTCGAATTCCAGCCACCCCCGCAACTGCTTGCAGCGCTCATATTCCGGTAGGAATGCAGCGGCAAAGCGGTGCAAAACGGCGGTTTTCTGGGCAGCAATCAGCGCCAGTCGGCGTTCACGCGCAGCTTCGACCCGCAGCATGAGAGCTTCGAGTTGAGGCATCCGGTCCGCCAGCGCACCTTCGCGAAGGGGCTTGGTGGGAAAGCCGTTGATCTTGGCGGTGAACGGTTCTTTTGCGCCTTTTCCGGTCAGCAGCACGTCTTCCAGCATGGGCAAGTGAGCCAATCGTGCTTCGGTAAACCCTGCCAGCCTTGCCGCTGCCTTGGCATTATTGCCGCCACTTTCGAGCAATAGGGGCAACATTGACTGGATCAGCTCAACCTCACCACCCAAAAAAACGCTTTGGAACAACGCATTATCGCTAAAATGCGAGGGCAGCTCGAAGCGTTGCAACAGATCAGACCAATCCAGTTGTTGCGCGAACAGGTTGCGCTTTTGGGCGATCGCCGCAGTCAGCTTGTCAAAGCCTGAATCGGTGACAAACCGGGCCACGTCTTCGATCAGCCGTGCCTGCGGGCCTTCCGCGAAATCTTCAACAATTTCTTCCCTCAGCAAAGCTGCCGCACGGTCTTCCATTTCCGAAAACTGCGGGCTGACTCCGGCCTCGAGCGGGAAACGACGCAGCAACGAGGCGCAGAAAGAGTGAATTGTCTGGATTTTCAAGCCGCCCGGCGTCTCAATGGCGCGGGCAAACAGGGTGCGCGCTTGTGCCAACCGGTCTGAATCGATGGCGCCGGTCACGCCCAGTTCGGCCAGGTCCTTTTGCAGCCTGGCATCTTCAAGCATTGCCCATTTGCCAAGACGGTCAAACAATCGGTTCTGCATCTCGCTGGCAGCAGCTTTGGTATAGGTCAGGCAAAGAATGTGTTGTGGCTGGACGCCACCCAGCAGCAGGCGCGCCACCCGATCGGTCAAAACCCGTGTCTTCCCTGACCCTGCATTGGCGGCCAGCCAGGTCGAGGCATCGGGTCGCGAGGCCTGCACCTGCCGTTCGGTTGCTTCGTTGCGCGCGCTCATGTCAGATCCTCGGGGCGCGTTTCGGCTGTCCGGTCCCACTCGCCGAACCGGGCAAGATGATCATAGTCACCGATATCCGTATCTTTGTGCAGCATTCGGCGGGACGAATACCCCTGATCAGACTCTAAATAGGCTGATATCAACTCTTTCAGCTCGGTCAAAACCTTGTCGGCGGGTTCTTTCAGCAGCGGCGCGGGCACCTCATTATAGGCACCACCCATACCGATGAAGATGGCCTCTGCCACCGCCATCGGGTCAAGCCCCTCGATACCGCCCTGCTCGGCCATTGCGGCCTCGATCAGCAATTGCTTGTCGAATTTGGATTGCTGGCTTTCTGTTGGAGGCGCGCCGGTTTTATAGTCGATGATCCGCAAGGCCCCCCGGCTGTTGTGATCGATCCGGTCAGCGCGCCCTGTGATGGTGAAGTCCAACGGGTTCAGCACCAGCTTCATCGCCGCTTCAAAGGCCACTGGCCCACCGTCACCCCGGCGCGAAAGTTCAGCGCTGATAAAGTCGTCTGCGATCCGTTCCAGCCGCGCCAGCCACAGATGTCGCGCCGTGGGCCAGGCGACATGCTGCTCCAGTAATGTGTGCGCGCGTTTCAGAAAATTCTCACGCGTCAGCAAGGCGTTGTCGAGCACGCTATCCTTGACGAAATGTTCGAGGATTTCGTGGATCACGATCCCCCGCAGCAACGCGTCGGGTGCCTGGACAAGCGGATCGAGAGGTTTCAACCGCAGCACATGCTTGGCGTAAATGGCATAGGGATCGCGGATCAGTCGCTTGATTTCCGTTACTGACAGGTGACGCGGACGCGCGACAACTGGCGGGCGCGGGGATGGGCGTGGCGCGGGGTCAATGCGCGGCGTGTCTTCCAGAGCCTCGGACCAGTTCAGCCAGTTTTGGCCACGGGCGCGCATTTCGGCCAGCGCTTGGGGGCCACCCTGCTCAGGCAGACCCTGCAACAGGTTTGTCAGCCGGTTCACCCAACGAGACGGCACCATTTCCGCATCATCCGAGCGGGTTGCGCGGGTTAGCCAGACCTCGGGCGCGCCGATGGCCTGTTGAAAGTCATGCGCCGACAGGCCGATCCGGCGTTCAGGCAATAACAGGCCCGCCCTGTCGCGCATCTGTCGGTTCAGCCAGGGGTCGGGCGCCGGCGCCCCTGGCCAACTGCCTTCATTCAATCCGCCAAGGATCAACAGGTCTGCACCTTGTACCCTCGCTTCGAGTGTGCCCCAGATCATGATATGCGGATGCGGCGCATCGCGGTCGCGGACCTCTTCCCCGGCAAGCAGCGCGCCCAGAAGATTGGCAAAATCATGGGCTGTCATCGGCCCGCCATGTTGCGCCTCATCCCTGAGAGAATTCAGCACTGCCAGCGCCTTTTGACCCGCGTTCTTGTCCCACAGCGTGCCGGTTTCACCTGCGCTGCCAGCCGAGATCGCCTCGGCCAGTGTTGTGAGCCGATCTACCCAGTCGGAAAGCGCCAACTCGCCACTGATCTGCTGATCGCAGAAGTGGTGAACAACCCAATGGACCCAGCTTTCGGGGGCTTCTTTGCGTACTGCAAATGCGGTGAGGCTGGTGCCATCCGGAAATGGTGGGCCATTGCGGCGCAGATCCAGTTCCAGATCACGCGTGTGCAGCAAATGTTTACCGCGTTCACTGCCGTCATGGCACAAAGGGTGCTTTAGCAAGGTAAGCAGCGCCTCGCCCTCCAGACGGCGCGTGAACAGACCAGCCACATGTCGCAGAAACCGGCCCGGGGGCGAGAGTTGCAGCGGCAGACCGGCGCTGTCATCTGCCAGAATGTTCCACCGATCCAGCGCGGCGCTTACCTGACGGGTCAACATGCGATCCGGCGTAATCAGGGCGGCGGTCTGACCGGTTTCGGCAGCTTGTCGCAGGCGCAGGGCAATGGCCAAAGCCTCGTCCCGCGGTGATTGCGCCTCGATCAGTGTCAGGTCTTTGGTTGCGCCGAGTAGATCAGCCAGTTTCGGGCCTTCGCTCATCCAGGCATCGGTGATCGGGGCTGGGCGCAAAGCCAGGGAAACCAGACGGTTACGGGCAGGCGAGGGGGCGTTCAGGTCTGTCCATGGAGTAATCTGACCGGGTGACAGGCCCAGCCCGCGCATCAGCTTGCGAAACCGGTATTGCGGATGATCTTCCGAAGTCAACGCATCATCCAACCCTTCCCAAACGTGATCCGGCTGGTCGAAATCGTAACCGGGCAGTACCAGCGCCCCTTGCGGCAAGCGCGCGACGGCATCCATCAGCATCAGCGTGGTGCCGCGCGAACCGGTCGACCCGGCCAGAATAACCGGATGCAGGGGGGGATCGGTTTGCCAGCGGGTGATCAGGTTTTCGACCACGCGACGTTGGCGGGCCTGCGCGTCCATCACCTGCGAGCCCGTGTCAATGAAATGATCTGCGATACCGATAAAGGTCTGAGCCCGCGCCCAATGGCCGGACATGTCGCTGACATCCAGCCCCCGGATCGTGTCCGGTGACACACCTTCGCCCTGCATTTCGTCGATCAGCGCCGCCAGACTGTCGGACAGGTCAAAAACCGATGACCGCGCGGCCAAATCCGGTTGTTGTTCCAACAATTTGGCCACCAGCTGAGACAATTCCAAACGCCGCCGAAGGGGCGGGATGGCAGGTGGAATATGCGCCAGATCAGCGCTGTCCCCCAGATCGGTTAACAGCGTGATGCGGGGCAGCAGGCATGGTGGCCCCTGATTGAACAGATCACGTACGCGCCGTTCCATACGCCGCGTGTTCAACACCAGCCCCACCCGCGCCAAAGCCTCGGGCGGGCCTGAACAACGCCGCCTCAGGCCGTCGACCAACGCCTTGGGGAAATCCGTACCGGGCGGGACGGCGAAGACTCGGGGCAGGGGTCCGGGGTCAAACATCTGCCAGCAAATCCTCGGCCAGAGCGATCCCATCGGGGTGGCCCACATCACACCAGCGACCGGGATACTCGATGCCGAACAAACGCCCCTGATCGTGCATCTGGTTCCAAAGCAGGTTCAACGAAAACGCCGGTTGCGAAATGGCGTGCAACCCTTGTGTCTTGAGGATCTGCGCGCCCCCGTAAACCAAGCCGGGCCCACGCGTGATCCGCCCCACCTGATCGGCGGTAAAATCACCCGGCCTGTCGTGACCAATGGCCTGCGCAGTCGGAACACACATCAAAAGCGCATCCATGCGGGACGGGTCCCATGCGTTTTGCAGCAGCATCAATGGATTTGGGCCGGACCAGATTGCGTCGGTATTCAGTGTGAACACAGGGTCGGTGCCCAGCAATGGCAGGGCTGCGCGCAACCCGCCGCCGGTTTCCAAAATCTCCGGCTCTTCCAGCGATATCAGAATGCCTTTGGGCCTGAGATGCGCGTCGAGCTGATCGGCGTGGTAATGCACGTTTGCCACTGTGCGAACAGGGCCAAGGTTGTCGACAAGATCCAGCGCGTGGTCGATCAGGGCGCGCCCGGACACTTCGATCAGCGGTTTGGGTCGGTCCTTGGTCAACGCGCCCATACGGGTGCCAAACCCGGCGGCAAACAACATTACGGCAAAGGGTGATCCGGTCATTGGGGCCTCAGCCTGGCCAAATTCTGAGGTGTTGGTCGGGGCAGAGCGTCGTGCAGCAGCGAGGCCACCGAAACAAGGGCAGGGTGTTCCAGATCCCTCATGAGGTGCGACCAGACCGCCGGGATCATGTCCAGATATTGCGGCTTGCCGTAGTCGGTTGCCAGCCGCGAAAAACCGCCAAGGATGCGAAGATTTCGCTGCGCGCCCAATACGCTGTACGCGGTACGAAATTCGTGATCGTCCATACCTGACCCTGCAATATAGCGGTTGATCATCTGCATTTCTGTTCCGACCGAAACATCGCGGCGAATGTCCTGAAGCAAGGACACCAGATCATAGGCGGGGTGCCCCAGCATGGCCAATTGGAAATCCAGCAATCCGACGCGCCTTATGCCGTCGCGCTTGGGCAGCCACAGAAGGTTTTCTGCGTGATAGTCCCTTTGAATGACAACTTTGTCCCCAGAGGTTTCGCGGTGCAAAATATCTGCAAACCGAAGTTCGAACCGGTCCAGAACGCCCTGATCAACATTGCCCTGAATGCCAGCGGCGTATTTCGTAAGCGCCAGTGCCGCCAGGTCCGTCATCAGGGCTGGATCGTAAGACGGTAGTGATAATATTGGCGCCTGATGCAGGTGCAGCAGCACGTCTGTCGCGGCCTCGTACAAAAGGCGTTCTTTGGACGGGTCTTTTTTAAGGACGCGTGCAAACAGATCATCACCCAGATCTTCCAGCAGCAGAAATCCATATTCAGCGTCTTCTGCGTAAATCTCGGGCGCACTCAGGCCAATCGAACGCAGATACTCGGCAACACGCACAAACGATTCGACGCTTTCGCCCTTGTCAGGTGGTGCATCCATCAGGACAGCCGTTCGCCCACTGACCGGATCGGTCACGCGTTCGTACCGGCGGTTCGATGCGTCGCCGGCCAGTGGTGCACGCGTTGCCCCGACCCAAGGAGTTTGTGCAATAAGGGCCTCTGCCAGGACTGTCCTGTTTGTCATCCGGCATTCTCCAACTTGTCTACCCATTTCGGATCGGTCCATGACAAGGACATGTGGCGGGTTTCTTCTGTGTCATGGTCTGTTTCGAAGGCCAGTTTTAACGCAGCGACAGGGGCTAGTGCGCCCAGTTTTTCCGGCCATTCCACAAGGCAGATTGCTGTGTCAAAGGCTTCAACCAAACCCAGTTCATCCACTTCCTCTAACGCGTTCAGCCGATAAAGATCGCAGTGCCAGATCTCACCGGCAGGGGTGTCATAGGTCTGAACCAAAGTGAATGTGGGTGATGGCACGTCTTCCGGTTCAGGCATAAGTGATTGAATGAGGTTGCGCGCGAAATGCGTCTTGCCGCTGCCGATTGCGCCGCTAAGCAACAGGACATCCCCGGAACCAAGCGAAGACCCGACACGGGCCGCGAAATCTGCGGTTTCATCGGGCGATTTAAACGTCAGGGTTTGGGAGGTCGTCGTCATGGCGTCACAATGACGTTCTGCCCAATCGGCTGCAACCCCGGTTCAGGCGCTGATCTGTTCCAACGGGGCGGTTTTTGTCAGAAGATCCACGGGTGCAAACCGCACGATCGTCGCACCGTTATGAACTGGTGAAACCGTGCAGTCCAAAGTGATGCCTGACCGCATCCGGATTTCAGCCGTCCATTCCGCCCGGTTATCCCGCATTTCGACAAAATCCCGGATCTCTCCGAGGATCGGCGTAGCAACACAATGGTCCTGCCACCGCCGCGTAACATCGGTGACCGTGTCGGTCTGAAAGCCGATTTCCTGTGCGTCGCCCCAAAGCTTTTCGTAGGCGTAGTTGGTAAGGGCCAGGGTGCCATCATCGGCAAATACAGCGATTGCATCGGCCAGCTTGTCCAATATGGATTGCATCAGATCCATCTCGGACCGGAAGCGTCGCGTCAACGTGATTTCGGCAGTAATATCTTCGAACAGAAACGCAACGGCCCCATCGGGATGCGGCCTGCCGCTTACAGAATAAACTGAGCCAGAGGGCAGCGACCATGTTTCGTGATAATTACCGCCCTCGGCTGCTTCGAGCAGGTCGTTCATCTGACGCCGCCATGTACGGTAGTTCTTGGGCTCTGGCATCATGTGCTGATCCCTAAGCCGGTCGAAAAAACTGCTGATGTTCGGGCGGCAGCTGAGGAAATCCGGCGGCAGCGTGGTCAGATCGATCAGGGCCGGGTTGAACAGCGCCAGTTGCCGCTTGCGATCGAAAATGGCCAGGCCGATCGAAAGTTGAGCAAAGGTCTTGGTCATGGTCTGCACGAACTTGCGTTGCGCGGTTTCCGCTTCGACAATAGCGTTGATGTCTGTGGCGTAACATAACCGCCCGTCGTCCTGCACGATCTGCGTCAGGTCGAACCACAACTTGCTGTTGGTTCCTGTCACTTCCACCGCCACTCTTGATTTTCCGAGCGACGGAGCATCAGAGGTGTCCGGGAGCAGAGGGGCAGTCAGATCGGCATCCTGACCACGTGCCCGGCGAACAAGCGTGACATAAGCTGCATTGCACCACTGCACCTGGCTGTTGTGATCCAGCAACCATACCGGATAGGGGGCCTGTTCCATGGCCAGACGGCTCGGTTCACTCAGCGCGCTTGACCTGGTCGGAGAGATTCGGGCCGGTTCGTGCAGACGCACGCGGACAATCCCGTCGATCCATTCACACACCACTTCGCGTTCGACTGTGCAATCAATGGCCGAGATTACCAGTACGTTTTGGTCGCGAACTTTTTCGGGTGTTTCGGGGAAGGTGGGGAAATCTCTTTTCAGCAGGCGGTGCAAATCCTGCCAGCTTCCAACATGCTCGAACCCGGCAAGCGCGATATCGGAGTGGCTGATCAGGTGATCACCATCAAACAGGAATACCGCATCAAACAGGGATGTTGTTGAAAACAAGCCAAAGACATCGTCGCGTCGCGTCTGGCGTGGCAATAACCACTGTACGGCAAAGCATCCCGATACCAGGCTGATCGCGGCCAGAATGATCCAATCGGCCATTAATTTCCCCAAGGTATAACCAAACCCCGGCTGACTATGGGCAGGATAGGTTAACGGCTCCTTAACTCATACTTGAATGCGTTTGTTGGAACCGGATGGAACCGGAGTGTCACCTTTTTGCGCGTCAATCAGGTTGCGCGGCCACGAGACCTTGACGATTGCACCTGTCCTGTCTTTTTGATCGGTCAGACGCTGATACGGATCCGTGCCATTAGCGAATTTCAGCTCGGCGCCGCTGCGTTCCAGCAACGTTTTTGCGATGAACAGCCCCAGTCCCATGCCTTCGTATTCCGGACGGGTTCGCAGGTCGGCTTCGGCCCGTCTGCGGCGCATGAAGGGATCACCGATGCGGCCAATCATGTGCGACGGGTAGCCGCGCCCGTCATCCATGATGCTGACGGTGATTTTGCTGTCCGTCCATTCGGCTTCGACCCAGACATTGGCGCGGGCGAAATCTACGGCATTCTGTATCAGGTTGCGGAGTCCGTGAATGATCTCGGGCTTTCGCAGAATCGAGGGTTGCAGCACATCTCCGTCCTGCGCCGGGCCTTCCGAAAAATGAACGACCTTGCCCCGGTCAACATGCGGTTCGGCGGCTTCGTTCACCACTGTTGAAAGTGGAGCCTGCCGCAAATGCAGGTCATCTTTTCCGGCACGACCCATATCGCGCAAAATGTCGCGGCATCGATCGGCCTGTTCGCGGATCAAGGCCGCGTCTTCCTTGAGGTCGGGACGGTCGTCCAGCTCTTCGATCAGTTCCGCACTCGTCAGTTTGATTGTTGCCAGAGGGGTGCCCAGCTCGTGCGCGGCGGCGGCGACCACGCCGCCCAGATCGGTCAGTTTTTGCTCGCGCGCCAGCGCCATATGGGTGGCAGCCAGCGCTTCGGACATGGACTGAACCTCGGAACTGACGCGGTGAGAATAGGCACCGATAAAGACGATGGCGATAATAATAGCCGCCCAGTTGCCAAACAGCAGGATTTCCGGAATGTCCAAAACCACCCCGATGTTGGTCCGCAGCGGCAGGTGGAATTCCGCCAGCAGAGTGGTCAGAACAATTGCAACAGCCCCGACAATCAAGGTCGACCGTGTGCTCATCACATTGGCGGAAATCGTGACCGGCCCCAGAAGCAGAAGGGCAAAGGGGTTGTTCAGCCCGCCTGTCAGATACAGCAAGATCGACAGTTGCAACAGATCGAACAGAACCATCAGGAAGTTTTCGAACTCGGACATCCGCTTATTCTGTGGAAACAACAGAATGGCGGTCAGGTTACCCATGACCGAGATCCCGATGGCCAGATAGCAAAGGCCCAGTTCCAGCTGCACATGATAGTATTGCTGGGCCACGGTGATGGCGGTGATCTGACCAAAGATGGCAACCCATCGCAACAGGATCAGAGTGCGCAGGCGGATCCAGCTGCTGCGTTCCTGGCCGCGCCAAAAAGTCTGATTGGAATCTGCCATCGGTCGCTTATGTCCTGTTGCAAAGGCTGGTCATCTTGTTAGGTGTCCCGGCCGAAACGATCAACAACTCCTTGCGACCGGAAAACCGAAATGACCCGCCTATACGCAATTCTTGCAACTCTCGTTCTGGCTATTGGCCTAGGTGCGATGTGGCTTTTGACGCGTGGGGGCGGATCCGACGACCAGTTTGCACAGTGCCGGTCCGGGCAGATCGCCGGGGGGACCGCTGCTATCGGCGGGCCGTTTGAACTGGTGAATGGCAAAGGTGAGACGGTGACCGACAAAGACGTTATCACCGAACCCACACTTGTCTATTTCGGCTATACATTCTGCCCCGATGTCTGCCCGTTTGACATGTCCCGCAATGTTGAGGCCGTGGATATCCTGAACCAGCGCGGGCAGTCGGCAACGGCGCTGTTCATCTCGATCGATCCCGAACGGGACACGCCCGAGGTTGTGGATGATTATGCCTTCAATCTTGGCGGTAAGACGATTGCGCTGACCGGTTCACCCGAACAGGTCAGGGCGGCGAGCAAGGCTTACAAGACCTTTTACAAGGCACAGGATAAAAGCGACGAATTCTATCTTGTTGACCATTCCACCTTCACCTATCTGGTGACGCCCGAACATGGTTTCCTTGAATTCTTCAAGCGCGATGACACGGCCGAACAGATGGCGGACAAGGTCGGGTGCTTTCTGGACCAGGCTGCGCATTAACAAGGTTGTTTGACCTTTGTTTCTGCGCTGCTATTACTCATGTTTAAGCCAAAGGCATGAAATAGCGGAAAGACCTAACATATGGCAGACAGTTCTCAGCTTGATATCGGCCCTGACAAATCCCTGCTTTTGGTGGATGATGACGAGCCGTTCCTGAGACGTTTGGCCAAGGCCATGGAAAAGCGTGGGTTCGAGGTTGAAACCGCAGGATCCGTCGCCGCAGGTCGTGCAATTTCCACCGCCCGCCCACCGGCTTACGCAGTTGTTGACCTGCGACTGGAGGATGGCAATGGTCTGGATGTGGTTGAGGTTCTGCGCGAAAAGCGCCCCGACAGCCGGGTCGTGGTTCTGACCGGGTACGGGGCGATTGCGACCGCAGTCGCCGCGGTAAAAATCGGCGCAACCGATTATCTGTCGAAACCCGCCGACGCCACCGACATCACGAATGCGCTGCTGGCTAAAGGTGACGAACTGCCCCCGCCGCCGGAAAACCCCATGAGCGCGGACCGTGTGCGCTGGGAACATATCCAACGTGTTTATGAGCTGTGCGACCGCAATGTCAGCGAAACGGCGCGGCGGCTGAACATGCACCGCCGGACCTTGCAGCGGATTTTGGCGAAGCGTAGCCCTCGGTAGAAGTCTGCCATCCTACTGGTTTGCTGAAAAGGTTCGTAGATGGGATTTAGCTTCCAATGCAGAACTTGTGGTGAGCGTCACGAGGGCCTTCCCAGTTTCGGACCTGATGCTCCTTTAAACTATGCAGTTCTTTGTGAAGAAGATCAAAATGCCCGTGCTGAATTGGGGACGGATGACTGCATAATTGACAACGAGTACTTTTTCGTAAGAGGCAGGCTTGAAGTGCCCATCATAGATCAGTCCGAACCGTTTGTATGGTTGGTATGGTGTTCACTGAGCAGAGATAGCTATGAGCAATGGCGGGATGTGTTTAATCTGGAGCAACGGTCAAACATTGGTCCATTCTTTGGGTGGCTAAATGTGCGACTCCCATTCTACGAAGATACGGTAAACCTCGCGACGTCAGTTCATCTGAGAGACAATGGTCTCAGGCCGCTAGTTGAGGTCCACGAGGCGACGAATAAGCTTTACCTTGATCAACACAACGGAATTTCAGCGGCAGAGGTGGAAGCAATGGTTCACGACCTCTTGCATCCACCAAACTAGTAAGCTGCTTTACTGATCTCGTTGAGCAATGCTTCATGCTGCTCCAAATACGCCCGCCGTACTTCAACCGGCGGGCGTAACGTGATCTCCAATCCCTCCATAACCGCTTTATCCGGGCGACCAAAGAATTTCGTCGCCTCGGCCTCGGAAAAGCCTGCGATCTGGGTTGCCTCCATCCAGGCACTGATTTTGTCGGCCTTTTTGATCTGCCGTTTCACCGTTTTCGGCACTGCAGCGGGCAGGCCAAAGCGGATGTGGATTGCCGCCGCCAACCGGTCATCCAGCGCGCCGTAACCGGGGCCCACGGCGGATTTGACCGGCGAAATCATGTCGCCGATCACGTATTCCGGCGCATCATGTAACAGGGCTGCCAGCCGCCATTTGACGGGTGTCTTGGGCGCAATTCTTCCGAAGAGTTCCTCAACCAATAGGGAATGCTCGGCCACGGAATAGGCGAAATCGCCGCGTGTCTGCCCGTTCCAACGTGCCACAAAAGCAAGCCCATGCGCGATATCTTCGATCTCGATATCCACCGGGGTCGGGTCCAGCAGATCCAGCCGACGCCCCGATAACATGCGCTGCCATGCCCTGGGTTGTGTTGCCATTTTGCTATACCTCGCCTGACCGGACGCGATTGCGCCATATTTTTGTGCTATGATGTACCTGTCTGGATCACTTGCTGCCAACAGTTTCTTGAGCATTTGTGCTTTGCAACGGCGTGCCATGATCCCGACATCAAAACCGAGGGGGGCACATGCTTCTCCCGGTGTGCTCCTCTCGACCGTGAAACGCGAAACGATAGGAGTTTGTCATGTTCAAGCGTTTATTCGCCATTGCCCTGACCTTTGGAATGGCCGCGACCGCCCCACCAGCCTTTGCCCGGAGTTGTGCAGAGCGCGGCGACATCGTCACCAAATTGCAGGAAAACTATACCGAGGAATTGGCCTTTGGCGGCTTGCAAAAGACGCGCGACGCGCAGTCTGTGATGGAGGTTTGGGCCTCGAAAGAAACGGGCAGCTATACCGTTTTGGTAACCAATGCGAACGGAATCAGTTGTATTGTTGCCGTTGGCACCGATTTTTTTGAAGCGATACCAAAGATAAAAATCGAAGGCACGCCAAGCTGAAAGCGGCCACCAGGCTTCCGGTAACAGTCTTCAAAGTTGCCACCTGCCCCAAGGAGTGCTAGGGGCAGCCGGGACTGTGATTTACCGAAAATGGAGCGCCAGACGGCCGTGGACTATATCGTTAAAGACATTTCGCTGGCCGGGTTCGGCCGCAAGGAATTGGACATTGCCGAAACCGAGATGCCGGGCTTGATGTCCCTGCGTGCGGAATATGGGGAAAGCAAACCTCTGACAGGTGCGCGTATCGTTGGATCGCTGCACATGACTATCCAGACAGCTGTTCTGATTGAAACGCTGGTTGCGCTGGGCGCGGATGTGCGCTGGGCGTCGTGCAACATCTTCTCGACCCAGGACCATGCAGCAGCCGCGATTGCCGAGGCAGGCATTCCCGTCTTCGCCATCAAGGGTCAAACGCTGGAAGAGCATTGGGATTATCTGGATAAATCCTTCTTGTTCGAAGACGGCCCGAACATGATCCTCGACGATGGTGGCGACGCGACCCTGTACATCCTGCTGGGTGCACGTGCGGAAGCGGGCGAAGACATCATCCCAGTTCCGGGTTCGGAAGAGGAAGAGGTGATCAAGAAGCAGATCGCCAAGCGCATGGCGGCAAGCCCCGGCTGGTTCACCAAGATGCGTGACCAGATCCAAGGCGTTTCCGAGGAAACCACCACCGGCGTGAACCGCCTGTATCAACTGGTGAAAGACGGCCACCTGCCCTTCCCGGCGATCAACGTGAATGACTCGGTCACAAAGTCGAAATTCGACAATAAATACGGCTGTAAGGAATCGCTGGTTGACGGTATTCGCCGCGCCACCGACACAATGATGGCCGGTAAGGTTGCCGTGGTTTGCGGCTATGGCGACGTCGGCAAGGGCTCAGCCGCCAGCTTGCGTGGCGCGGGTGCGCGCGTGAAGGTGACCGAAGTTGACCCGATCTGCGCGCTGCAGGCTGCGATGGATGGGTTCGAAGTAACCCTGCTGGAAGACGAAGTTGCCAGCGCGGATATCTTCATCACCACCACCGGCAACAAGGACGTGATCCGCATCGAGCATATGCGCGAGATGAAGGACATGGCCATCGTCGGCAATATCGGGCACTTCGACAACGAGATTCAGGTGGCCAGCCTGAAGAACCACAAGTGGACCAATATCAAGGAGCAGGTGGACATGATCGAGATGCCTTCGGGCAACCGTCTGATCCTGCTGTCTGAAGGCCGCCTTCTCAATCTTGGCAACGCCACAGGTCACCCGTCTTTTGTGATGTCGGCCTCGTTCACCAACCAGGTTCTGGCACAGATCGAGCTGTTCACCAAAGGTGATCAGTACGAGAACAAGGTCTACATCCTGCCCAAGCATCTGGACGAGAAGGTCGCCCGCCTGCATCTGGATCGCATCGGCGTGAAGCTGACGAAGCTGGATGCGGATCAGGCCGCGTACATCGGTGTCAAACCAGAAGGTCCATACAAGCCGGAACACTACCGCTACTGATTGTCGTCTGACGATGACACAGAATAACGGACGCCGCCGGTTTCTTTACTCGGCGGCGTTCTTTGTTTTCAGGGTTCTGGTTGTGGTGATCGTGCTGGGTGGCGGCGGCTGGGTGCTGTTGGCGCATCCAAAGACACCGGTGCCATCTCACTGGAACCCATTGCACGACCTTAAAGTCAGCGCGCCGGTCACGCCGGTCACCAGGTATCAACTGAACCGGGCCTTGGCGGATGAAACCCAGTGTCGGGCTACATTGACCGAAGCGGGCGTTCATTTCGAGGCGATGGAGGATCTGGCCATTGATCAGAGCTGTGGCATTGCCTCACGGGGCCTTCTGACCCGGCTGGCCACTTCGCACATCGAAGCCGTTGAAACCAGTTGCGCCACAACATTGCGGCTGACGATGTGGGAACACCATGTCGTTCAGCCGGCCGCGTACGAACTGCTTGGAACCGGCATTGCCCGATTGCGCCATGTCGGAAGCTACAATTGCAGGCGCATGCGCACCCTACGAGGTGAAAACAACGGATGGAGCAGCCATGCCCGTGCGGACTCGATCGATATCATCGGTGTGGAGACGACCGATGGCCGCGTGCTGACCCTGTTAAATGATTGGCAGGGTACCGGACCCGAACCCGCATTTCTGCGGCAAACCTGGCGAGGCGCGTGCGGCTGGTTTCGAGTGGTTCTAGGCCCGGACTTCAATCACTTGCACGCGGATCATTTTCACCTGCAAGGTTCTGGTTGGGGGTATTGCAGATAGGTCTTGCATCCCGTGCATTCCAGCCTTCGTTAAGGGGGAGGAAACGCAATATTTTATCCTTTTGGGCTGACCTGTGACACGTCTAGTCTCGGCTATCGGTGATTGGTGCCGGATTAACGGATAAAGGAGATTGGGACATGGGCAAGCGCGACGAGTTGATAGCCAAATACGCTGAAGATCTGAAAAACAAATGCGGAATAAGCCCCGATATGGATCTGCTGACCAAGGTCACAATCGGTTGCGGCCCGGCGATTTATGACGCAGATGCGGCAACTGTTGCAGCCAGCCAGGCGCCCGAGTTGGAAACCGTCAAGAACAACTTCCTGATCAAGAAACTGGGCCTGTCAGATGGTCCCGAGCTGATGGCAGCGATCAACAAAGCCATGGAAACTTATGGCATGTCCGAGCGCAACAAATACCGCGCCGTGGTCTATTACATGCTGACCAAGCATTTCGGGAAAGAAGCTGTTTACGGCTGATCTAACCGCGCAATCCTGAAACGCCTGTCGTCTTTCCGGCAGGCGTTTCGTATTTGAGTTGTTTTTTAAGGACTTGGCGTTTGAAACGCTGCGCGCGGTTGGGCTAAGGTCAATCCGTGACCAGGACGGTCAGAACCAGATATTTCCATACGCGTGTGGTGAGTAGGGAGCACGCGGGGGTAGGGAAGGTTCTGTATCGTCAGAGCCTTCCCTCATTACTCATCTGAACTCTTTAAGAATACGCGCGATGAGGTTTTCTGCTCTGTCAGGTTGAACGGTTGAATTGTCGTCCGCATTTCCGCCGCTGCCTTCCAGATAAACCTCGATCCGCCCCGGGCGCGTCTTGCTGCCCGAGCTTGTGAAGTCCCGTGAAATACCCCCCAGTGCATCGGCGGCCATCGCGGCGTTTTCGGCGTCATCGGGGTGATAAAACCGGACCTGGGTTTCTCTGACCCGGTATCCCACCCGAGCTGTTGCCACCACTGTTGCCTGACCTCGGACAAGCAGTTCCAACGCCCGGTTGCTGGTCTCTTGCGAAACTCTCGACGGTACAAAAAGCGAGACCTCAAGATCAATGATCGGCGTCACAAGAAGCGGTTTCACCTCGGCGTAGGGCGGGTTGGCGGGTGTGTCGATCTCTTGCGGAATGGGATCATTGGTTATCTGTGATATCTGCGATAATCCGCCCTTGTTCAGCGGATTGGGATTGCGAAGTCGTGGTTCATACCAGGCAGGAATCGCGGCTTGAATGTCTGAGGCGGTCGCGGCGGCCAACGTGGGTTCCATCCGGGCAGGAATGAAAATCTTGGGCGGTGTTAAGGAAATCTCCGGCTTCTCCGTTACCGCTTCGGGATTCGGGCCGGTTGCAAACTCGCTTTCCGGCATGACAGTGTTTTCCAGTTCCTGGGAAAGGGTTGCACTGGATTGATCCAAAACAACCGGATCGACTGACTCGCTATTTGGCTTGTCCAAGGGTTCGCTGACGTCAGCGGGTATTGAGAGAGGCTCAGGCTCAGGGGGCCCTGAAACCAACAGATCCTCTGGTATAGGGGCGTCTTTCGGGTCCGGCAGGCTGGTGGCTGCGGCCTCAGGCGGTTCTTCGGGGGCCAGAAAGGTTTCAGAAAGCGCATTCAGAACGGCCTGATCTTCTGCGTCTGCGGTTGGCCAGTCATCTAAAAGATTTGCAATGACCCATTGCAAGGCGGCCCCGCACAAAAGGGCAACCAGTACTAGCGCGACCCGAGTTTTCCGTTTTTTTCTGACGCGTGGCTTGTCCAGATTTAGCGAGCGGACCCGTTCGGAAACGATCTGCTCAGTATCTGTATCGTCCGGTGGGGGCAGAACGTCCGATTGCGCAGAGGTCGAAGCAGGTTCTTTCAGCGCCTCTTCTTGCGCCCCCGCAAGCACCGACGCGCGCTTCTCCCGCGCCTCTTTCAGGCGCGCTTCCCAGGTTCTCGTGCTTTTCGCAGCAACGGTGTTATCGAGTGTCCCGTTGCCGTTTTCAGTGTCAGACACGGGGTTCAAACTTTCAAAACATATCGAATTTATCCGAACAACACCAAGCGGTTACGATCAGAGCAATCATAACCTTCAGGTCCCTACCCGGCGTAGCCCTTGGAAACATAACACCTTGCCGGGCGTTTGAGAAGTTTTGCACCTTGTACAGGACGGCAGGTCAATCCGGCTGCGTTTCACCCAAGGCGCAGATCGCCTTCCATTGATCGTCAGTTACCGGCTGCACCGATAAACGAGAGTTTTTCACCAACACCATTTCGGCAAGCCGTTCGTCGGCCTTGATCTGGTCCAGTGTCACGGGTTTGGAAAAGGACCGGACGGCCTTGATATCCACGCATTCCCAGCGCTCATCATCGGTGGAATTGTCGGGATGTACCTCGGCGCATACCTCGACAATACCAACAACTGACTTGTCCTTTTGAGAGTGGTAGAAGAACCCCCAATCCCCAATGGCCATCTGACGCATGAAATTGCGCGCCTGATAGTTGCGCACACCGTCCCATTCCTCGCCCGTGTCCCCCTTGGCCATTTGCTGTTCCCAGCTCCAGGTCGAAGGTTCGGACTTGAAAAGCCAATATGCCATCAGCCGATCACCTTTTTCCAGGGAATCAGTTCAACCGACTGGAACAATCCAGCCTTCGCATAGGGGTCATTATCTGCCCAGTTTTGCGCAGCAGCCAGATCTTCGACGTCGAGCACAACCAGCGAACCGATCATGGCGTCGCCATCCAACAGCGGCCCTGCCTGCGATACAACACCCGTTTCTTCGATATAGGCCAGATGGGCCGCGCGATTGTCCAACCGGGTTTGCAGTGCCCCGGCTTTGTCACGGGCGATGAGTGCGATCAGCATGTTATTCCTCCTTGAGTGGGCGATTGAGCAGGTTTTGGATGGCCTCGGTCACACTGTAGGCACCATGGCTCAGATCCGCCACCGTTGTACTGATGGGCATGTCCAGCCCTTCCTTGACGGCAATCTCTGACATGGCGCGCGCGGTGGCGACGCCTTCGACGGTAGTATGTTGGTCAAATGGTTGGTTCAGACCCAAACTAAGGCCAAAACGGTAGTTTCGGGACAGCTCTGAGGAACAGGTCAACACCAGATCTCCAAGCCCGGACAAGCCCATCAGAGTGTCAGGACGCGCGCCACGCAGGGCGGCAAAGCGCTGCATTTCCGCAAAACCGCGAGTCATCAACGCGGCCCGGGCGCTGTCCCCCAGCCCCGCGCCGATTGCTGCGCCGCAACCGATGGCTATGATGTTCTTCAGCGCCCCGCCAAGTTCAGCACCTATGGTGTCAGTGGTCCGATAGAGGCGCAGGTTCGCAGTGGCCAGCTCGGTCTGCAATGTTTTGCCAAGATTCGTATCACCGCAAGCCAGCGTTAACGCAGTGGGCAAACCGCGCGCTATGTCATCAGCAAAACTGGGTCCTGTCAGCAAAGCGATCGGGGCGTCAGGGACAACATCCCTGATGACCGCAACGGGCCCGAGGCCAGAATCCAACTCTATCCCCTTACAGCAAGCGACCAGTATCTTGCCGTGCAGCACCGGGGCGCGATCTTGCAAGGCGCTGCGCAATTGCTGCATAGGAACGGCCAAAAGCAGAATGTCAGCCTTCGACGCCTCAGCGATATTTGCGGTTACGGCGATGTTCGTGCGTAAGGAAACACCAGGCAGCCTGGTGGAGTTTTCGCGCGTCTCATGCATCTGCCGCGCCTGATCGGCGTTTCTGGACCACAGCGTTACTGGCCCGTTGCCTGATAGCGAGATTGCCAAAGCGGTACCAAACGCGCCGGATCCCAGGACAGATACGTTCATGCCTTGGCCCCTTTCTTACCGCTGCCCAGCATTGCCGGGCTGCGTTGATCGAGCGGCCAGCGGGGGCGGGCAGTCAGGTCCAGACCGTCGCGCGCGCCGGTGCGAAAGCGTTCAAGGCCCGCATAGGCAATCATCGCGGCATTGTCTGTGCACAAAGCCAGCGGAGGTGCCGTAAACCGGGCACTTTGCTGCGCGCAAACAGACTCTAACGCTGCCCGAATGGCCGAGTTTGCAGCCACCCCACCTGCAACCGCGACAACGGGATCAGCAGGGTTGTGATCAAGATACAGATCAATCGCGCGGCGGGTTTTCTCGGCCAATGTGTCCACTATGGCCTGCTGGAATCCTGCGCACAGATCAGCTCGGTCCTGACGGGTCAGCCCACCCTTGTCGGCCACGATTTGGTCGCGCATCCGCATAAGCGCCGTCTTAAGGCCCGAAAAAGACAAGTCACAGCCGGGCCGGTCCAGCAGTGGCCTGGGAAAACGGAACCGCTGGGGATTGCCATCACGGGCCTCAGCCTCGACAGACGGGCCGCCGGGTTGCGGCAGGCCCAGCAGGCGAGCGGTCTTGTCAAAGGCTTCCCCAGGTGCGTCGTCGATTGTACCGCCCAGGCGAGTAAACTGCTCGGGGTTATTGGCGATCAGGTATTGGCAATGGCCGCCCGACACCAGAAGCATGAGGTAAGGGAAGGCGATGCCGTCCGTCAGGCGGGGTGTCAGGGCGTGACCGGCAAGATGATTGACGCCAATCAGCGGCAAGCCCGTGGCGGCGCTCAACCCTTTGGCGCACATGACACCGGACATGACCCCTCCGATCAGACCGGGCCCGGCGGTGACGGCAATAGCGTCCATGTCGCGCAGCGACAGACCGGCGGCCTCCAGTGCCTGCATGACACAGACATCCAGCTTTTCGGCATGCGCACGGGCCGCAATCTCGGGCACGACACCGCCAAAGGCGCTGTGCAGATCGGTTTGACCGCGCACCACAGAAGACAGGATCTCGGCTTTGGCACCTTCGGTCTGGCGCACGACAGCTGCGGCTGTGTCGTCACAGCTGCTTTCCAAACCCAATACGGTAAGTGTTTGCACCATCACCCTGATCCGTTGCATCATGTATATACGGCGGGGTATCACCCTGCGCGGATGCAAACAATCCTGAAGGGTCAAGGCGCCACACGTTGTTTTTGTTGATGACCCGCCCTCGCTCCGCCTCGGAAAGGTTTGTCGAGCAGTTGCCAACCCGCGTCAGATCTCGGGTACAGGCCCTCTATTCGCCGATAATGGAAATCCGGCCACTGCCAGTTGCGGTGGATACCAAAGGTGTAAAAGGATTGATCTTTACATCGGCCAATGCGGTAAATGCGGCGGTTTCGAAAGGTGTTGACCGCACTCTGCCGGCCTATTGCGTGGGGCCCGCAACAACCGGTACCGCGAAAGGGTATGGGTGGCAGGCCAACATGGTCGGAACCACGGCAGAAGAATTGGTTGGGCATCTGCTCAAGCATCGGCCCAAAAGCCCGCTTTTGCACCTGCGGGGTGAACATACACGGGGTAATATCGCTGGCCGCCTGACCGAATCTGGTCTGACCGTTCGGGAACAGCCAGTCTATCAGCAGCGGTTGTTGCCGCTAACACCCGAGGCCACCGAGGCCGCCCAAGGAAATCTGCCGATAATTGCTCCGCTTTTCTCGCCGCGCACGGCGCGACATTTTGCCGATATTTGGGCCGGATCAGCCCCCCTTTGGCTGGTTGCGATCAGCCAGGCTACGGCTGATCCCCTTTATTCTTTGGACTATGAGCACCTGAAGATTGCAAAACATCCGACACCGAAGAAAATGCGTAAAGCTGTTAAAAAGCTTGTGAAACATGTGTTGCGGGTTGAGGGTGGCGAGGTCCCCGATTAACTTAACTTGGGCTGTTATTAATCTGAATTTGGATTCGATAAGGGGAATATTGCGGTGGCTGGTAAGAAGAAATCCGATCAAAAGCCGGTGGAACCCCTCCTAGCAGATGATGCAGTTGAAACTGATCTGCGGCAGGAAGATACGCCTGTTGACCCGGCTGAACCTGTAGAAGAAGACCCGTCCGAAGCCGAAGCCGAAGCCGAAGCCGAAGCCGAAGCCGAAGCCGAAGCCGAAGCCGAAGCCGAAGCCGAAGCCGAAGCCGAAGCCGAAGCCGAAGCCGAAGCCCCGGTCGCTGAAAAGACCGTCGAACGCGTAGTTGAAAAACGCGGCGGTTTCGTTCCGGCCCTGTTGGGTGGGGCGCTGGCCGCCGTTGCAGGTTTCGCGCTGGGCAATGGAGGGCTGTTGCCAACCGGCCCGGACAACTCGGGAGCGCTGGCAGAGCTCGAAGCAAAGCTAACAGAACAGTCGGACCAGATCGCCAAGCTGTCACAGGCGCTTGCAAACAGCCCTGATGTGTCTGGACTGGCAGATCAGGTCAAAACGTTGTCGGACAAGCTGACACCGGTTGAGAGCGACCTCGGCACGGTAAAATCCTCGGTTGATGCGCTGTCCGGTCAGGTCGCGCCATTGACGGACCGGGTCGCTGCGCTGGAAAAAGCCCCGATCGCCTCCACTGCCTCGCCCGAGGCAACCGCCGCGTTTGAGGCGGAACTGAAGAAACTTCAGGACTCGCTGGCGGCGCAACGGGCTGAAGTCGAAAAAATGGTTTCGGACGCTCAGGCTCTCGAAGCGAAAGCCTCGGCAGATGCACAAGCTGCAATGAATGCTGCCATTCTGGCGCGTCTGCGTGGACAGCTGGACACCGGCCAGCCTTTTTCGGAACTGGTTGCTGAACTGAAGGCAGGCGGTGTGAATGTACCGGACGCCCTGTCCGGCCCGTCGGAAAAAGGCGTGGAAACTCTGACCGCGCTACGGGCGTCGTTCGAGCCTGCGGCGCGAAATGCATTGGCCGAGGCGCGCGAGGCCGACAAAGGAACGGGTTTGGTCGCCTTCCTGCAACGTCAAACGGGTGCCCGTTCCGTCACGCCTCAGCAAGGTGATGGTCCAGACGCTGTTCTGTCGCGTGCGCAGGCTGAGCTTGCGAATGGCGACCTGACCAGAGCGTTGAATGAACTGAAATCACTTCCCGAAGTGGCGCAGGCTGCGATGGCCGATTGGGAGCAGGCGGCCGGGACACGAGCCTCCGCCATTGACGCCGTGAATACGCTGGCTTCCAGCCTGAACTCGAACTGAAGGACCTGCCATGCTGTGGTCATTGTCTAAGATCCTCGTTTTTGTTGCGATTATCGGCCTGCTGGCGCTGGGCGGTCACTTCCTGATGCAAACCAGCGGTGGGGTGCAGATCACCGTCGCGGGCACGGAATTCACCCTTGGGCCGCTTCAGTCGGTGATTGCGCTGGGTGTTCTGGTATTTGCGGTCTGGCTGTTCTTCAAACTGCTTAGTCTGTTGGTTGCGACGCTCAAATTCCTCAACGGCGACGAAACCGCCCTGTCGCGGTATTTCGACCGCAGCCGGGAACAGCGCGGCTATCAGGCGCTGGCCGATGGGTTGATGGCTTTGGCCTCGGGCGAGGGGCGCATTGCCATGACCAAGGCCAGTAAAGCCGAAAAGCTGTTGAACAAGCCGGAACTGACGGATCTTCTGGTGGCCCAAGCTGCCGAGATGACGGGTGACACCAAGAAAGCTTCGGACACCTACAAGAAACTGGTGACAAACAGTGCGACCCGGTTTGTCGGTGTGCGCGGTATCATGAAACAAAAGCTGGCCGAGGGAGATGATGAAACCGCCCGCAAGCTGGCCGAAAAGGCGCTGGCCATCAAACCGCGCCACGAAGAGACACAGGACGTACTGCTGAAATTGCAGACCAAGGCGCAGGATTGGGCTGGTGCCCGGTCGACGCTGACTTCCAAGTTGAAAGCCGGGTATCTGCCGCGCGACGTATTCAAACGCCGCGATGCGGTTCTGGCGCTGTCCGAAGCCAAGGGAATCCTGGATGAAGGCGCGACTGTCGAGCAACAGGAGCGCGCGATCGAAGCCAATCGCCTGTCGCCCGACCTGGTGCCTGCCGCCGCCATGGCGGCCCGAGCGTATATCGCCAAGGGCAAGTCCCGGGCAGCGACCAAAATCCTGAAAAAAGCGTGGGAAGTTCGTCCACATCCGGATCTGGCCCATGCCTTTGCCGAGATCGCGCCGGATGAAACCCCGGAACAACGGGTCAGGCGTTTTACGGCGCTGACACGCACCCATCCCGAAAATCTGGAAACCCGTCTAATCCTGGCCGAACTGAACATTGTGGCCGAAGACTTCCCCGAAGCCCGCCGTGCCCTGGGTGATGTCGTGGAAAAACGGGGTGACGCGCGCGCCTATACATTGATGGCCGCCATTGAACGCGGCGAGGGTGCCACCGACGCCGTTGTCCAAGGTTGGCTTGCCAAGGCACTGAACGCGCCGCGCGGCCCGCAATGGGTGTGCGACAACTGTCATGACATTCAACCCGAATGGGGACCTGTTTGTCAGAACTGCCACAGCTTCGATACGCTCAGTTGGCAAACGCCACAGACACCCGAGATTGCAACAGCGACCGGGGTTCACATGCTGCCCCTGATCGTCGGTGCACTTGAGAGCCAGACCGAAGAACCCGAAACAGTCGAGCCTGCGGAAGACGATGATGTGGTTGAAGTCTCAGTGGATGCTGTAGAGGTGGCGGACGACGCAGAGGCTCAGAAACAGGTCTGAGCCCTGCTGTTGCTAACTGTGAATTGTCGCAATCAATTCGGTTTGCTAACGTCATCCTCGCGTCGGGGAGGGCGTTCAAATCCAAATGCTGGACTACTCTCACAACACTTGGTTGGTGGTGGCTTCGCTTGCCGTGGCGCTCATGGCCGGGTTCACGGGTCTGTACCTGACGCACGGCGCGTCAAGGCTGGATAGCCAGCGGCGCAAGTTCGTGGTGGCATTGGCCGCTGTCATTCTGGGCGGCGGCATCTGGTCGATGCATTTCGTGGCGATGCTGGGGCTGCAACTGCCAATTCTGTTTTACTATGATGCCCTGATCACTCTGATGTCGGCACTGGTCGCGATCCTGATGGTCGGGCTGGCGTTGCTGCTGCTGCATTTCCGGCCTCGCTCGGTTCAGACGATGATCGGATCTGGTGTGATTGTCGGGCTGGGCATCGTCGCGATGCACTTTGTCGGGATGGCTGGTATGCAGCTTTGCCGCCCTGTCTATGACATTTTCGATGTTGCTCTGTCAGCACTGGCATCAGTAATCTTGTCGGTGGCTGCAATTTGGGTGGCTTATGGCAACCGGACACAACGGAACATCCTGCTTGGCACGGTTTGTTTCGGACTGGCGGTGTTCACAATGCATTTTGTTGCCACGGGCCTGACTGATTTCGTCGCGAGCGACAGCCTCGGCGGGGCGGGTCCAGCGCTGGATAATCAGGTTTTGGCAATGGGGGTGACGGTATCCGTTTTCCTGATCTGTGGCGCTTTCCTATTGACCGGTATCACGTTCATAGAACCAAAGCCCGTGGCTGCACCTGCCTCGGGACCTGTGTCGGAACCCGCCCCAATGCGCGCTGGTGTTCCGTATGAGCGCGAAGGCCAGACTTTTTTTGCGCATCCCGCGCGGATCGCCGCCATTCGGGCCGAGGGGCATTATACGGTTCTCTATATGGATGCAGAGAAACTGTTCTGCCCCTGGTCGATCACGGATGCGGAAACGCGACTTTTGCCCGAAGGCTTCCTGCGGGCGCATCGTAGCTATCTGGTGAACCCGAAACACGTCTCGCGCTTTGAACGTCACAAGGACAATGGCACCTGCTATTTCGATGGCGTTGACGCGCTGAGCAAGGTGCCGGTCAGCCGGTCCCGCCTGACGGATATTCGCGAAGCACTGGGATTGTAGGCGCAACTCGTGCAGTTCTTTCGCATTTCGTGAAACAAGCCGCGCGCTCCGTTTTCCTTAACTGGATCAGTTAAATCCGCCGTTCTTTCCTTACCTCAGGTCCCCCAAGGCATATCGCCCGGACCCAGGGAGGAAAAACATGATACCAGCCGGCTTTGAGTATCACCGGCCAGGCGACATTGCCTCGGCCATCGGCATTCTACAGGAATACGGGGACGAGGCGCGCGTGATCGCGGGCGGGCATAGCCTGATCCCGATGATGAAGCTTCGCATGGCCGAGATGGGTCATCTGGTCGATCTTCAGGCCATCGAAGAGCTTAAGGGGATTGAGGTCGGGCCTGACACCGTTACTTTGGGTGCGATGGTCACGCAGCACGAGCTGATCACCCATGGGGATCTGGCCGGTGCCATTCCGCTGATCCGCGAGGCGGCTCTTCAGATTGCGGATCCGCAAGTGCGGTACATGGGTACTGTCGGTGGCAATGTGGCCAATGGTGACCCGGGCAATGACATGCCGGGGCTGATGCAGTGCTTGAACGCCTCGTTCGAGTTGTCCGGCCCGGACGGGAAGCGGACAGTTGCCGCGCGTGATTTTTATGAGGCCGCGTATTTTACCACCCGCGAAGATGAAGAAATCCTGACCCGGATTTCGATCCCTGTACCGGGTACGGGCGTGGGGCAGGCCTATCAAAAGCAAAAGCGCAAGATAGGGGATTATGCGACCGCCGCCGCGGCTGTGATGGTTGGCAACGGTCATGCCTCTGTTGCGATGACCAATCTGGCCGACACGCCCATCTGGTCGGATGAGGCCAGCACGGCGCTGGCCGGTGGCGATGTCGAAGGGTGCGTTGCCGCAATGCTAGACGCGATCGATCCGGTCGCTGACAACCGCGGCCCCGTCGAATTCAAGAAACACGTGGCCGCCGTGGTGCTGCGCCGCGCCATCGACCATGCTCAAAGCCGCGCGGGCTGAGGGGGAGGGAACCAATGTCTAAAATGCATGTCAAACTGACCGTAAACGGCAAGCAGGTAGAAGGTCTGGCCGAGCCACGTACGCTGCTGATCCACTTCCTGCGGGAAGACCTGAAAATCACCGGTCCACATATCGGTTGTGAAACCAGCCATTGCGGTGCCTGCACCGTGGATATCGACGGCAAGTCGGTCAAATCCTGCACCGCCTTTGTAGCGCAGGTAAACGGTGCTGAGATCACAACCGTTGAAGGCCTGACCAATGATGATGGCAGCCTTGGAGTGTTGCAGGAAATGTTTCGTGAACATCACGGGCTGCAATGTGGGTTCTGCACGCCGGGCATGATCACCCGGGCGCATCGTCTGTTGCTGGAGAATCCGAACCCGACCGAGGAGGAAATCCGTTTCGGTATGGCCGGAAACCTATGCCGCTGCACAGGATACCAGAATATCGTCAAGGCGATCTCGGCTTCGGCTGACTTGCTCCATGCACAGAAGGAGGCCGCGGAATGAACGACCAGACTCTGACCCCCGAAGAACGCGCAGCCAACCTCAAAGGTATGGGCTGCGCCCGAAAGCGCGTCGAGGACGTGCGTTTCACCCAGGGCAAGGGTAATTACGTCGATGACATCAAGCTGGACGGGATGCTGTTTGGTGATTTTGTGCGATCTCCTTACGCTCATGCCCGCGTCGTCAGCGTGAACAAAGAGGCGGCCTTGGCACTGCCCGGCGTGATCGCCGTTTTGACCGCCGAAGACCTGTCGCCTTTGGGTTTGCATTGGATGCCGACACTGGCCGGTGACAAGCAGATGGTGCTTGCCGATGGCAAGGTGCTGTTCCAGGGCCAGGAAGTTGCCTATGTCGTGGCCGAAGACCGCTATGTCGCGGCGGATGCCGTTGAACTGGTCGAGGTCGAATACGAAGAGCTTCCAGTTATCACGGACCCGTTCGAATCGTTGAAGTCGGACGTGGTGCTCCGCGAAGATCTGGAAGGTCAGACCGAAGGCGCACATGGGCCGCGTAAGCATCACAACCACATCTTCACGTGGGAACAGGGCGACAAGGACGCGACCGAAGCTGTGCTGGCCGAGGCAGACGTGGTCGCCGAAGAGATGATCTATTACCACCGCACTCATCCGTGCCCGCTTGAGACCTGCGGTTGCGTGGCGTCGATGGACAAGGTGACCGGCAAGCTGACGCTCTACGGAACGTTCCAGGCCCCCCATGCAATCCGGACAGTAGTGTCGTTGATCTCTGGGCTGGCCGAGCACAATATCCGCGTGATCAGCCCCGATATCGGTGGTGGGTTTGGCAACAAGGTGGGGGCCTACGCAGGCTATGTGTGCTCGGTGGTGGCCTCGATAGTTACCGGCAAACCGGTGAAATGGGTCGAGGACCGGATGGAAAACCTGATGTCCACTGCCTTTGCCCGTGACTACTGGATGCAGGGGAAGATTGCCGCCACCAAAGATGGAAAGATCACTGGATTGTGGTGTCATACCACGGCGGATCACGGCGGTTTCGACGCGTGTGCCGACCCGACCAAATTCCCTGCCGGGTTCATGAATATCTGCACCGGGTCTTATGACATCCCGACTGCCTATCTGGCAGTGGATGGTGTCTATACCAACAAGGCGCCGGGCGGTGTGGCCTATCGCTGTTCCTTCCGCGTGACCGAAGCTGCCTATTTCATCGAACGGATGATCGAGGTTCTGGCCATCAAGCTGAACATGGACGCGGCCGAGTTGCGTCGGATCAACTTCATCAAGGCAGATCAGTTCCCCTATCAATCCGCGCTGGGCTGGGAATATGACTCGGGCGATTATCACACGGCCTGGGACAAAGCGCTGAAGGCTGTGAACTATGAGGGTCTGCGGGCGGAACAGGCACAGCGGATTGCGGATTTCAAGGAAGGAAAAACGCGCAAGCTGCTGGGCATTGGTCTGACACATTTCACGGAAATCGTCGGGGCCGGACCGGTGAAGAACTGCGATATCCTCGGGCTGGGGATGTTCGACAGCTGCGAGATTCGCATTCATCCGACCGGATCAGCGATTGCGCGGCTTGGAACGATCAGCCAAGGCCAGGGCCATGCCACAACCTTTGCCCAGATCATCGCCAGTGAAATCGGCCTGCCCGCCGATGACATCACGCTGGAAGAGGGTGACACGGATACCGCACCTTACGGGCTTGGGACTTATGGGTCCCGGTCTACTCCGGTCGCTGGCGCGGCCACAGCAATGGCGGCCCGCAAAATTCGGGCAAAAGCCCAGATGATCGCGGCCTATCTGCTGGAGGTGCACGACAACGATGTCGAATGGGACGTGGATCGCTTCGCTGTCAAAGGCGCGCCTGAGCGGTTCAAGACCATGAAGGAAATCGCATTCGCCGCCTATAATCAGGCCATTCCCGGGTTGGAGCCGGGTCTGGAGGCCGTCAGTTACTATGACCCGCCCAATATGACTTATCCGTTCGGGGCCTATATCTGTGTCATGGAGATTGACGTGGATACTGGTGAATGGGAAGTCCGGCAGTTTTATGCGCTGGATGACTGCGGCACCCGGATCAACCCGATGATCATCGAGGGTCAGGTCCATGGCGGTGTGACCGAGGCGTTGGCCATCGCGATGGGTCAGGAGATTGCCTATGATGACATGGGCAATGTGAAAACCGGTACGCTGATGGACTTCTTCCTGCCGACCGCGTGGGAGACGCCGAACTATACTACCGACCATACGGTGACCCCGTCCCCGCACCATCCGATTGGCGCAAAGGGTGTGGGGGAAAGCCCAAATGTCGGCGGTGTGCCCGCGTTCTCGAACGCAGTGCATGACGCGTTCCGACCCTTTGGACTGGTGCAGAGCCATATGCCGCACGACCACTGGCGGATTTGGAAGATTGCCAATGGTCTGGGGATGCATCGGTGAATGGGATCGGACCGGCTGTTGCCGGTCCGACCGACGGAGGGGGCTCTGCCCCCTCCGAACCTCCCCCGGGATATTTGGGGCCAGATGAAGATAGGATCCTGGTTTTGACCTTGAAAGATGTGCAGAACGGGTTGGTTGCGCAGGGCTATGTTGCCGATGATCGGTTGGCCATGGCGTTGCATCTCGCGCAACAACTTGGGCGCCCGTTGTTGCTGGAGGGGCCGGCGGGTGTGGGGAAAACCGAAGTTGCGAAAGCGGTGGCAACCTGGCGCGATACGCGATTGATACGTCTGCAGTGCTACGAAGGTCTGGATGCCAGCCATGCCATCTATGAATGGAATTATCAAAGACAGCTATTGGCGATCCGGGCGAGCGAAGCGCAGGGTGGCGTCGCGGAGGCGCAGCTGTTTTCGGATGAATATTTGCTGAAAAGGCCTTTGTTAGAGGCTATCTCGGAAACAAAACCTCCGGTTCTGTTGATTGATGAGATTGATCGGGCGGATGAGGAGTTTGAAGCCTACCTTCTGGAAATCCTGTCAGACTTTCAGATCACGATACCCGAGCTGGGAACTGTGCAGGCACAAGTTCGGCCTGTCGTCATTCTGACGGCCAACGGGACGCGGGATTTGTCGGATGCGCTGCGCAGAAGATGTTTGTACAGCTTTCTTGACTATCCTTCGAGAGAGACCGAATTGGCGATCCTGCGGGCACGACTGCCTGAAATTGAAGGGATTCTAGCGCGTCAGATCATTGGGGTTGTGCAGGCGCTGCGTCAGGAAGACCTTGAGAAGAAACCGGGCATCGCCGAGATGCTGGATTGGGCAGCGGCCCTGTCCGGGTTGGGTGTCAATGATCTGGCCAAATCCCGCGAAGACGTGCAGGCGACGCTAGTGTGTTTGCTGAAAACTGCCGCAGATTACAATGCGGCACCGCCCGAAGTGATGGATCGCCTGATCGGAAAGGTCGCGTGATGCAGGCCACGCGCTTTCCCGCCCGGGCCTTGGGGCTTGCTGACCGCATGTCGGGTTTCATAGCGCATTTGCGCATGAATGGCATGCAATTGGGCGCCTTGTATGCGGGGGACGCGCTTGCCGCCCTATCCGAAGTGGATGCAACGGATGCCAATCAAGCCCGGCAAGCCATGTGCGCGGTCTTGACCGGAGACGCGGACGATTGGCGCAGGTTTGATGAACTGTACGATGCTTATTGGTTCAACGCTGGTGCGCAGCGTTCGGGAAAAGCGAAAAACAAGCATGTGCGGGTGCAGTCCGCCAAGCCAATGATCTGGCAGACCAGAACTCAAGCTGAAGACGAACCACGATCCGGGTCGGCACAAGAGGCCACTATGCCTGACTGCGGTGAAGGGGAAGCCGAAGGGGTGGACGGCAAGTTGATCGCCACGCGAACGGCCAACCTGTCACGCCGGGATTTGCGAGAGTTAATGGACGACGAGGCCCTAAAGCAGGCTGAAACAGCCGCGCTGGCCTTGGCGCGGGCTTTTCGGGACAGGCGATCGCGCCGCCGGAAACGGGCGTTGCGCGGGGCTGTTCTGGACATGCGCCGAATACAGCGCGCCAGTCTGGCGCGAGGCGGTGAGCCGCTGGACCTGTATCGCCGAGCGCGGCCGCCGCGCCCGATGCAGATTGTGGCATTGTGCGACGTGAGCGGCTCGATGACCGTGTACTCACGTGTGTTTCTGGCTTTCCTGAAAGGGTTGATCGGCAGCGGGATCAAAGCAGATGCGTATTTGTTTCACACGCGATTGATGCGGGTTACAGATGCGTTACGCGACCATGATACTCTCCGGGCCGCGGGTCGGTTGTCGCTGATGGCCGAAGGCTTCGGCGGCGGCACCGATATTTCCGGCAGTCTTGAGCGATTTCTGTCGGGATACGGCGCGCGGGCACTGAACGGGCGTACTGTCGTTCTGATCCTGTCGGACGGATATTGCAGTTCTGATCCGCAGGCTCTGGGGGATATGCTTGCGCGTATCAGGCGCAAGGCACGCCGTATCGTCTGGCTGAACCCCTTGAAGGGCTGGAAGGACTATCAACCAATTGCGGCAGCGATGCAGGCGGCTGAACCCTATCTGGATGCGCATTTACCGGCCAATACGCTGGATGCATTGGCGGCGCTTGAGCTGCAGTTCCAAAAGCTGTGAAAGGAGTCTGACCTTGGCGAATTTCGACATTTTTGACACCATCGATCAGCTGCGCGGAACCGGAGAGGCCTTTTGTGTGGCGACGGTTTTGCGCACGGCGGATGCGACCTCGGCCAAAGCTGGGGGGAAGGCGGCGGTTACCCAGGCGGGTGAAATTCTGGGTCATCTTGGTGGGGCTTGTGTGCAACGCGCGGTCCGGGCAGCGGCGCAACAGGCTTGGGCGTCCGGAATGCCGCAGATAATCCGTGTCAAACCTTCGGAAAAGGTGGTGAACATGACGGATCCCGATGGTGTACAAACATTCAGAAGTGGGTGCCCGTCCGGCGGTACCGTTGATCTATTGGTCGAGCCCTATCAACACGCGCCCCGGCTGGTGATTTTCGGCGAGGGGTTGATTGCCAAAGCTCTGGCGGCGCATGGATCTTTGGCGGGGTTTCGTACGGTTGTCGAGGATGGGCTTGATATTGCTGGAAACCATGTGCGGTTCGCCTTGGAACAGGTCGATGTGTTGGGCGTGGAGCCGCGGGACTATGTCGTGGTGGCTGCGCAGGGGCGCAGCGATGCGTCCGCCTTGAAGGCTGCATTGGAAACCGATGCGGCACGCGTGTCGATGGTGGCCAGTCGCCGCAAGGCAGCTGCCCTGACTGCAAAGCTTATCGCCCAGGGATTGGACCCTTTGAAGGTTGAGCGCCTGAAATCTCCGGCGGGCTTGGACTTATATGCCATAGACCCGCATGAGATCGCCCTGTCGATTTTGGCTGAGATCGTGATGTGGCGGAACGGTGAAAAGGCAGCAAAGGTGTCGCATGATGAAAAGCTTGCTTGAACGCCTTTACCGCATGTGGCCTGCGTGGCTGGAACAAAGGATAGCCAAGGTTGCAACGTGCGTATTCCGAAGATGTTGTTGAACAAAGGAAAGACCTGAATGGAACTGACTGATGAAATCCGTATCGCAGCGCCACGGGACGTCGTTTACCGCGCGCTTAACGATCCCGACATATTGATGGAATGCATCCCGGGATGTGAGGAACTGACGCAGAAATCACCAACCGAGCTTGAGGCGAAAGTTGTTCTGAAAATAGGCCCGGTCAAAGCGCGCTTTGCAGGTGAGGTCACATTGGACACGGCCAATGCACCAAATGGGTTTTCCTTGATGGGTGAAGGCAAGGGCGGGGCGGCTGGATTTGCCAAGGGCGGCGCAGACGTATCGTTGACCGAAGAAGGGGACGAAACCGTGCTGAAATACACGGCGAAGGTTGATGTTGGTGGCAAGATTGCTCAGCTCGGCAGTCGGTTGATTGCGGGAACCGCCAAGAAGTTGTCGGCAAAGTTTTTTACGCGGTTCGGAGAGATCGTGTCAGAGCAGTCGGCTGCATGATCCGGAGCGTTCCATAGCCTAGAGGTTATCAAAGCAGGGACCACTGTCGACAAGGCGGGGAAACCCGCCGTCAACCGAAGGAGTGGCAATCGGCGGTATCTGCAAATTCTCAGTCAAGACAACGCTCTTCAGAGAGAGCTGCGAACACGCCCGTCAACGGAGGGTTGAAAATTGGGTTCTGCCCATAAAAATTTGGCTTTTCCCGAAATAACCGGTAGATTTTCTGTAAAAGGTGGAAAACACCGGAGGCAGTAAGAGAGCAGATGTCACAGGCAAAAACTCGTGTTTTGCGGACCACGATACCTGCCGGTCTTGTAGGCAAACGGGACGGTCTTTTTTTCTTGTGGGGCGAGATTGAGCGCGCCCGTTTGAAAATTGAAGACGGAGGCCGTCAGGACGCTGCAACGCCGGACGGGCCAAGTGTAAACATGGCGGGCGCAACCAGAAGGTTGGTGCAGATACCGGTGGACGAGTTCATTTTCTTCTGATGGCAAGGTCTGGACGGGATTGGCTGTTTACAAACGGCAATGCCGCTCGCCGGATCTGTAGATTTACTGAGGGAAATAGACCCTAACCAAACTGCCCGTGACAGAACCAGCCTGCAGACATGGTTCCGCCATGGCCGTAAAACAGCCACAACCGCTCGCCCTGCTGTGTCACCACAACCCAGTAGTCCCGCACGCCGCTGCGCCAGTTCGGGTCATCCAGCCACCATTCCGGTGCGATCCGTTCCGGGCCGGTGGCCTGCGCCAGCTGCCAGTTACGTCCGCGCCAGCGAAAGGCGCTGGGCACGTCGGGGGTTTCCGGGGCCATTACCGGCTCAGGCTGCCACATCAGCAGGGGGCGCGGGCGTGGCGGCACAGGCCAGTCGCGCGCAGGTTCCGACCATGCCGCCGCCAGCGTTTGCGCCGTTTTCTCAGGGATGTGCGAGGCCGCCGGATGGCGCCGGGTGATCGCCTCAAGCCCCACCCGCGCGCCCAGCTTGCCGATCAGGTCATCCACGGCGGTATTGCCCGCCAGCCGGTTGCGGGCCACACGGCGGGCTTCGGCATGGCCGGCCACGGTACGGGCGTGGATGGGTTCCGTCTGCACCGCCTCAAGCCGCAGCATGTCGATGCCGTAGCCTGCGTCGATCTTGTCGATTTTCATCTCTAACAAAGGGCGAATGCGGTGTTTATCGTAAGTTGGGCGGGCCAGACCGACCTCGATAACCTCAGCCGCCTGATCGGCACGGTGAGCCTCCAGCCGCAGGGTGCGGGCACCGCGCCCCTTTTCTTCCAGCTTGGTGCAAAGCGTTGGCAGAACCCGATCAACCGCAGCCATGACATCCTCAACCAGACCAATCGGGTTGGGCAGGGTCATCCGCACCGCGAAGTGATGCGGCGGGCGGGCGGGTGAGACAGGCTCGGGCGCGCTGCCCATGGCCTGATCCAACCGCAGAACCAGCCCGCGCCCAAACCTCCGCGCAAGGCTGGCGCGGGGTTGGCCCAGCAGATCGCCGATGCGGCGCAGGCCCAGACGGTTCAGCTGCACGACAACCTGATCTTCCAACCGCAGCGCGGCGATGGGCAGGGGGCTGAGTGCGCCATAAGATTGCCCCGCCGGTGCGACCCGCGCGCCTCCACCCAGGGCCCTCACTTGCGGCGCAGTGCCGCCTTTGGTCCAGTGCCGCCGTTTGCCCGCCCGGGCGCGGGTGGCACGGGCCTCCTGACTGATGGCGTCGCCATTGCGGTCGGATGTGGCCGCTTGCCCCGCATAGCGCGCCAAAGCCCAGGCTGCGCCCAGCGTGTCGGCGATGCCCATCTGTACGCTGAGGCCCATATCCGCACAGTCGGTTTCAAGAACGTTCAGCAACGCCTCCTCTCCGCCAAACAGATGGGCGCAACCTGACAGATCGACGATCAGCCCGTCCGGGGCCTCTTCGGCCACCCATGGGCTGAACTTTCCCGCCCAGCGACGCAATGCGGCCAGGAACGCGGCTTCGGCTGGGGCGTTACGGTGGCGCGTGATCAGGTTGGCACACATGGCATGAGCATCCCGCACCGGCTGGCCTACGCGCAGCCCGGCAGCCTGCGCATCGGCATTCACTGAGGTAATAACCTGCATGTTCGACTGCTCGGCCACGATGGCCAAAGGTCCGGTATGCAGCCCCCGCGCAGCGCGGATCAGCCGTTCAGCCCCCAGGCGAGGGAACCATAGCGAAAGTATTCGGCGTTTGGGCATTTTCAAGCATCATAATGTTCTTACTTTGTTCTTAAGTTAGAATCGATGCCTGAGTCGAGTCCGCCCTTATCCGCAGGTCAGCCGCTGGATGATCCCGTCACCATTCACGTATACGTTTAGCCGGTCGATGCGGTAATCCTGCGTGGCGATGTCATCCGGCCCCAGCACGCGCGACCGCGCGGGCAGGTTTGCCTGAATGGTTGAAACCGGCTGGCCAACGGTATCCGAAAAATCTTCGCCCTGACAAAAGGCCAGATCGACCGGGGCAGGTTCCGGCGGCAGCAAAGCGTCTTCGGGCGCAGGCGGAGTCTCAGCGCAGGCCGCCAGAAAGATCAGGATCGGGAAAAATCGGTGCATTGGCGTTCCTCATTCTGGCAATGTCGTTTCTGCAATATCAATTAATTAGCCAATCTGCCATGAAAGCACGGTTGAAAACACCCTGCAATTGACGCAGGGTCGGGGCAAAAGTGACAGGGAGATAAGTACCATGCGTACCCGTGCCGCCGTCGCCATTCAGGCAGGCAAACCTTTGGAAGTGATGGATGTAAACCTCGAAGGCCCCAAGGCGGGCGAGGTTCTGGTCGAGATCAAGGCCACCGGCATCTGTCATACCGACGAATTCACCCTGTCGGGTGCCGACCCCGAAGGCTTGTTTCCGGCCATTCTGGGCCATGAAGGCGCAGGCGTGGTGGTCGAGGTCGGCCCAGGAGTGACCAGCCTGAAGCCGGGCGATCATGTGATCCCGCTTTACACGCCGGAATGTCGCGAGTGTGAATACTGTCTGCACCCCAAGACCAACCTGTGTCAGGCGATCCGGGAAACCCAGGGCAAGGGTCTGATGCCCGATGGCACCTCTCGTTTCTCGACCTTGGATGGCGATCCGATCCTGCATTACATGGGCTGCTCGACCTTCTCGAACCACACGGTTCTGCCTGAAATCGCGCTGGCCAAGGTGCGCGAGGATGCGCCGTTCGACAAGATCTGCTATATCGGCTGTGGTGTCACAACCGGTATCGGCGCGGTCATCAACACGGCCAAGGTGGAAATCGGCAGCCGTGCAATCGTGTTTGGTCTGGGCGGTATCGGCCTGAACGTCATTCAGGGCCTGCGTCTGGCCGGAGCAGACCAGATCGTTGGCGTCGACCTGAATCCCTCCAAGGTGGAAATGGCCACCAGGTTCGGCATGACCGACTTCGTGAACCCGTCAGAGGTTGAAGGCGATCTGGTGCCGTATCTCGTCAACCTGACCAAGGGCGGTGCGGATTATACGTTTGACGCCACAGGCAATGTCGGCGTGATGCGTGCAGCACTTGAATCGGCGCATAAGGGCTGGGGTGAGTCGATCATCATTGGCGTGGCACCTGCAGGGGCCGAAATTTCGACCCGGCCATTCCAGCTGGTCACCGGCCGGTCGTGGCGCGGTACCGCATTTGGTGGTGCGCGTGGGCGCACGGACGTGCCCAAGATCGTCGACTGGTACATGGAGGGCAAGATCGAGATCGACCCGATGATCACCCACACCATGGGTCTGGACGACATCAACCACGGCTTCGACCTGATGCATAAGGGCGAAAGCATCCGGTCGGTGGTTATCTACTAAGGGTAAACACCAAAGTTCTCGAAAACGGCGCGCTGATCGGTGCGCCGTTTTTGTTGAACCTACTTTCCAGGTCGTGTTGCCCCTGTGTCTGCCCGGGGTGAACGAACCCGCAGAACCGGGGTATTGGCCGAGGTGGTGTTGGCCCGGCTTTCTCGCCACACAACATAGACGCCGGACGCGATGATGATGCTGGCCCCGACGGCGACCCAGATGTCAGGGCGCTCGTCGAAGAAGATCATGCCAAACAGCGTTGCCCAGATGATCTGGCTGTACTGGCTGGGGGCGACGACACCGGCGGGCGCGGCGCGGTAGGCCAGAATGATCAGGTGTTGCGCGATGACCGAGAACACCCCGACCAGCGCCATCATCGCCAGATGCAGCAGGGAAGGCGGCTGATATACAGCCGGTTGGGCAAGGCTCATCACAACGATGGCCAATAGCATCGGATAGAGGATCAGCACGGCCGAGCGTTCCTCATTCCCGATCTTGCGCACCAGAACCGAGGCGAAGGCGCTGCAGAAGGCGGCCATCAGGGCGGCCATATGGCCCAATGTGATATCCGTTGCACCGGGGCGCAGAACGATCAGGACGCCAATCAGGCCGACGCCAACCGCAGCCCAGCGCTGGGCGCGGACCACTTCCCCCAAAATCGGGATTGACAGCACCGTGACGATCAGCGGGAATGAAAACAGCAGGGAATAGACCTCGGCCAGTGGCAGAACCGAAAACGCGTAAAATGCGCAGGACATGGCCGTAACCATCAGGCCCGAGCGCAGCAATACCAGCCATGGGTGATGCGGCAGAAAGTTCCCCGTCGTTCGGTCGGTCAGGATCGTGACCGCCATTGGAACGAAAGAAAACAGCGTGGCAAAAAAGATGATCTGCATCACTGAATAGGTGCCGCCCAGCACCTTGATCAGCGCATCGTGGCTGGCAAAGACGGCAAATCCCAGAAATGCATAGCCAAGCCCCCCAAGGGTGTTGTTTTGAGCGCTCATCGATCCGGCCTCGGCCTATGTTGGTGTGGTGACGATACATCGTGGCAGCGCAGGCAGGGTTCCCGGCTGTCTTTATTGCTGCTTAACCCTATTCTGAGGGCACGAATAGCCCTTATTTTACCGCTAACATGTCAAAACCACCATGATCTGGGATCATCGCAGGATCGGCGGCGCATCTTTGGGCTGTCGTGCGGATTGAACACCTGCCTTCATACCGACACCGATGCGGCGGGCCAAGGCGACCCATGGGGTGGCCGTTTCCGCGGGCAGGGTCCGGGTGGCGACCTCTTCGAACAGATCCAGCCAATGGGCAAAGAATTCCGGTTTCACATCGGGCCGTTCGATATGGACCCGTTGCGGATTACCGTCATAACAGCGCTCATACAGGATGGCATTGCGCCAGAAGGCGGCGATCTTGTCCTCATGCGCGGGCCAGTCGGTGACGTGGTTTGCGAATACGGGCCCAAGAACCGCGTCTTGCCGGACACGGGCATAAAAGGCGCGAACTTGCGCGTTGATCTGCTCGGGCGTCGCGGGAAAGCGCGGGGGAAGGATGGGTCTGGTCATGACAGCCTGAATTTCGACTCTGTTTTCGGCAGATAGGGTGTTCCGGCGTTACGGAACAGAGGTGGTTTTGTCGCGCCCATCCGGCGTCAGCAGATGCCGCAGCAGGGCCACCGGGTGCGCCCGCAGGCTGAGGCGGGTGGCGACGTAATCTTCGACCACCTGCTCGCCCAGCGTCATCTGTGGCAGGTAAGCCTTGGGTTCATCCAGCGCCTCGCCCTCCAAGTCCTGCGAGAACAGTGGCAGAGGTTTGGCGGTGGCAATTGCCTTGGCCTGCCAGAGCGCCTCGCGCCGGGTCAGGTCGCAGGCGGCGAAGGCATCAGCCTCGGCCAGCCGTTCGATCACCGACGGCCCAAGGCCTGCGCGGCGCCAGACATCGTCGACCTGGGTGTAGCCATTGCCGCGTGCGGCGGTCAGCCAGCTGGCGTCTTCCTCGCTCAGGCCCTTGATCTGGCGAAAGCCCAGCCGCAGCGCCAGACCGCCATGGCCATCAGGCTCCATCACATTGTCCCAAAAGCTGGCATTGATGCAGACCGGGCGCACCTGCACCCCATGTTCGCGCGCATCCCGCACAATCTGGGCCGGCGCGTAGAACCCCATCGGCTGCGAGTTCAGCAGGGCGCAGGCGAAGATGCCCGGATGGTGGCATTTGATCCAGGCAGAGGCATAGACCAGCAGCGCAAAACTGGCCGCGTGGCTTTCCGGGAAACCGTACGAGCCGAAGCCTTCGATCTGGGAAAAGCAACGTTCCGCGAAATCCTGTTCATACCCGTTGCGTTTCATCCCGCGCAAAAAGAGCGCGCGGAATTCGCTGACATTGCCATGTTTCTTGAAGGTTGCCAGCGACCGCCGCAGCCGATCGGCCTGTTCCGGGGTGAAGCCCGCGCCGACAATGGCGATCTGCATCGCCTGTTCCTGAAACAACGGCACACCCAGCGTTTTGCCCAATACCTCGCCCAGCGCGTCCGAGGGGAAGCAGACCTCCTCCTCGCCATTACGGCGGCGGATATAGGGGTGGACCATGTCGCCCTGAATGGGGCCGGGGCGGATGATGGCAACCTCGATCACCAGATCATAGAAATTACGCGGCCGCATTCGCGGTAGGAAGTTCATCTGTGCACGTGATTCCACCTGAAACACGCCGATGCTGTCCGCCTTGCAGAGCATGTCATAGACCACCGGATCCTCGGGCGGCAGGGTGGCAAGGGTGTAGCTGGTCTGGTGATGCTGGCCGATCAGGTCAAACGCCTTGCGGATGCAGGTGAGCATCCCGAGGCTGAGGACATCGACCTTGAGGATGCCAAGACTGTCGATATCGTCCTTGTCCCAGCAGATGACAGTGCGGCCCTCCATCGTGGCGTTTTCGATGGGGACAAGCTCATCCAGCCGACCCTCGGTGATGATGAACCCGCCGACATGCTGCGAGAGGTGGCGAGGAAAGCCGTCGATCTCATAAACCAGCATTAAAGTCTGTTTCAGGCGCCGATCTTCGGGGTCGAGGCCAATTTCGCGCATCCGTTGTGCCTCAAGCCCCGAGGCCGAGAAAAACCCCCAAAGCTGTGAGGAAAGTGCCGAGATCGTGTCTTCGGTCAGGCCCATGGCGCGGCCAACCTCGCGGATTGCGCGTTTGCCGCGATAATGCACGACAGTGGCGCAAAGGCCTGCGCGTTCGCGGCCATAGCGGTCATAGATGTGCTGGATCACCTCTTCGCGGCGTTCATGTTCGAAATCGACGTCTATGTCTGGCGGTTCATCGCGCGCCTCGGAGACGAAGCGTTCAAACACCATGGTGCCCATCTCGGGGCTGACCTCGGTGATGCCGAGGCAAAAGCAGACGACCGAATTGGCCGCTGACCCGCGCCCCTGGCACAGGATGCTGCGCGAACGGGCGAAATGGACGATATCGCGGACGGTCAGGAAGTAGGGTTCGTATTTCAGCTTGCCGATCAGCGTCAGCTCATGCACCAGCATTTTTTTCGCCTTTTCGGACGCCCCGGCGGGATAGCGCCATTTCAGCCCCTCATGCGCCAGACGGTGCAGGCGCTGGGTCGGGGTTTCCTGTTCGCTGCCCTCGCTGGGGTATTCATAACGCAGCTCACCCAGCGAGAACTTCAACTCTTCGCTGAGCACATGGGCGCGGGCAACGGCACCTTCATGACCCTTGAAGATGCGTAGCATCTCGGCCTCGGAGCGCAGGCGCTGTTCACCATTGGCCAAAGCGTCCCGGCCCAATGCGTCCACTTTGCGGCGCAGGCGGATGGCGGTCAGCACATCGCCCAGTTTGCGGCGGGTGCCGTGGTGCATCAGCGGTGTCGCGCTGGCGAGCGTGAGGATGCCAAGCTGTTTTGCCTCAATCTCTAATAAAGAGAAATACGAACCATCGGCGCCATCATACCGAGGGTGCATCAACAGATGCATCCGCCCGGCAAAGCGGCGCGTCAGCTGCTGCGCCTGTGTCCGCCACGCGCCCGCGCCGCCTGGAGAGCCCGCTGTCTGTGGCCACAGCAGCAGGTGGAGGCCATCGGAAAATTCGAGCAGGTCAGACAGGTGCAGGATGCAATCGCCTTTCTCGGCGCGCAGGCGACCCCTGGACAGGATGCGGCACAGGTTGGCCCAGCCCTGTCGGTTCAGGGGTAAGGCGGTGACAGTGGGCGCATCGGTGAAGATCAGCCGCGCCGCCGGGATCAGGCGGGGAACCGCGTGGATGGGATAGGAGGGCGGCTTGGGGATGTGATCGGGGCAGGGTGGACCGATGGATGTGTTCTGCGCCTCCCACGCCAGCCGTTCGCGGACCTTGCGGGTGATCTCGCGTGCTTGAGTATGGGCGCGGACGATCCCGGCGACCGAGTTGTCATCGGCAATCGCAATGGCAGGCAGACCCAGGGTGACGGCACGCTCCATATACTCCTCGGGGTGCGAGGCCCCGGTGAGGAAGGTAAAATTCGACGTGATCGACAGCTCGGCATACATGGCGATTCCATATTATATTCACGTTTTGTTCTTTTTCGAGTCCTTTGCGCAGGAAACGGGTCGATTGGGTCCGGTCACACGGGCATGGTCAGCAAAAAAGGAGATCCGAGATGTTCAAAATCACCGCTTTGCCCACAAACGATGTACGCGCTCTTCAGGCGGGTGGCCCGGATGCATATGGTTCAACGCCGGAGCGCGCTGTGTCGACGGGTACAGGTAACCCGTGCCGCCACTGCCTGCGACATATTCCAGAGGGCGATGAGATGCTGATATTGGCGCATCGGCCCTTTTCAGAGACACATCCCTATGCGGAAACCGGCCCGATCTTTCTGTGTGCAACACCGTGTGAACGGTACGAGGAAGACGCGCTGCCCGAAATTCTGACCAACTCGCCCGACTATCTGATCAAGGGCTACGGTGCGGATGACAGGATCGTCTATGGCACCGGGGCGGTCACGCCGACGGACCAGATCGGCGCAAAAGTCAGGGAAATCTTTTCCCGATCCGACGTCGCCTATATTCACGTGCGGTCTGCGCGGAATAACTGCTATCAGGCGCGAATAGACCGCGCCTAAAGCTTGACCCGGTGGATGCCCCGGCGTGGCTGATCCTGATCATCCGCCGGATGATCCTCGGTACGGGACGAGGTCAGGGCAAGGAATACATCCTCAAGATCGGCCTCTTCGGTGCGGACGTCGCGGATGCGGATATTCGCGGCGCGCACCGATTCCAGAACCTGCTCGGCGCTGGTCTGGATGTTGCGGTATTGCAGGACAAGGCTGCCATCATCGCGGAGAGCTGCCTCGACGCCTTCCGACGCAGGCAGATCAATGATCGGGCTGTCGGGCACAATCACCATAGTGCGGCTATCCATGCGGCCCAAAAGGTTGGCGGTGCTGTCCTGCGCGACCTTTTCACCGTGGTTGATAATGGCGATCTCGTCGCACATCTCCTGCGCTTCTTCCAGGTAGTGGGTGGTCAGGATGATGGTCATGCCCTGTTCGTTCAGCTTGCGAACATTGGCCCAGAGCATTTGGCGCAGTTCGATATCCACACCTGCTGTCGGCTCATCAAGCACAAGGATTTTCGGGTGATGCACCAGTGCCTTGGCCAACAGTAACCGCCGCCGCATTCCACCCGAGAGAGTGCGGGCATAGGCCTCGGCCTTGTCGCTGAGACCGACCAGTTCCAGAATCCGATCACTGCGCCGTTCGGATTTCGGAACACCATAGAGACCAGCCTGAACCTCAAGCGCGCCGCGCGGGGTGAAAAACGGGTCGAGGTTCAGCTCTTGCGGCATCACACCAATGGCCGATCGTGACTGGCGTGGATTCTGATCCTGATCGAAGCCCCAGATCGCTACGCGGCCCGCCGATTTCACCACCAGACCAGCCAGGATGTTAATCAGGGTCGATTTTCCTGCACCGTTCGGACCCAGCAGACCAAAAACCGAGCCGCGCGGGACGGTCAGGTCAATGCCATTCAGCGCATGTTTCTCGGGCTGACCCTTGCCACCGCGATAGGTTTTGCGCAGCCCTTCGATCCTGATTGCCGCGTCATACATGTGGCACTTGCCCCCGGTTTGATCATCGCTCATAAACGCACCTAATACATGCCCGCGAGGCCGACAACCGAAGAAGGATCGCCAGCCGTGACCATCGAAGCGCCGGAAACCAAGATCGTCGAAACCGCCCGTGTTGCCTGTGATGGCGGCGAAGGTGCGTTGGGTCATCCGCGCGTGTGGCTGCAGATCCCCGAAGACACTGGCTGGGTCGAGTGCCCCTATTGCGACTGCAAATATGTTCTGGCCGGGCATCAGACTGACGCCTGAGCCCGTGTTGCCCGGTGCGGGCATTGAGTATTTATGAAAAGATGAAGATTGCGGCCGCGGTGCGGGTGGCTCTATCGTTGCGCCCGTGGCATTAGTGTTTTCGCAAATGATCAGAGAGGGCGCGAAATGACCACGAATTTCGGAAATGGGTGTCACCTGCATCTGATCGATGGATCGGCCTTTATTTTCCGGGCCTATCATGCGCTGCCGCCACTGACCCGCAAGTCGGATGGGTTGCCAATTGGGGCTGTTTCGGGCTTTTGCAACATGCTGCAGAAATATGTCGAGGGAAATACGGGGCCAGATGCGCCGACCCATGTGGCGGTGATCTTTGATAAGGGCTCCCATACCTTCCGGAACGATCTTTACGACCTCTACAAAGCCAACCGCGAGGCGATGCCCGAGGACCTGCGCCCACAGATGCCACTGACCCGTGAGGCGACGAAAGCGTTCAACATCGCCTGCAAGGAGATGGAGGGCTATGAGGCTGACGACATCATCGCGACCCTCGCTGTTCAGGCACGGGATGCCGGTGGCCGCGTGACCATCGTGAGTTCCGACAAGGACTTGATGCAGTTGGTCGGTGACGGCGTCGAAATGCTGGATGCGATGAAGAACAAACGCATTGACCGGGATGGCGTGGTCGAGAAGTTCGGGGTCGGACCGGAACGTGTGGTCGATGTTCAGGCGTTGGCTGGTGATAGCGTCGACAATGTTCCTGGCGCGCCGGGGATCGGGGTCAAGACGGCGGCCTTGCTGATCAATGAATTCGGCGACCTGGAAACCCTGCTGGACCGGGCAGATGAGATCAAGCAGCCCAAACGCCGCCAGACCCTGATCGAAATGCGAGACCAGATCGAGCTTTCGAAGAAACTGGTTCAACTGGATGAGAATACTCCGCTGGATTTCACCTTGGATGACCTTGAGGTGAGGGACCCCGATGCAGACACGCTGTTGGCGTTTCTGGCCGAGATGGAGTTCCGCACCCTCACCAAGCGTATCGCTGACAAGCTGGGGGTTGAGGCTCCGGTGATTGCCGACGCCCCTGCGCCAGCGGTGGAAGAGGTCGAGGCCGAGGTGATCCCGTTTGACAGTTCGAAATACGAATGCGTGCGTGATGCAGCGGCCCTGCAAAAGTGGATTGACCAGGCCTATGAGCGTGGTTGGGTTGCTGTAGACACAGAGACCACGGGCCTGAACGAGATGATTGCCGGTCTGGTGGGTATTTCGCTGTGTGTCGAGGCCGGAGAAGCCTGTTACATCCCGTTGACCCACCGCGATGGATCAGCGGATGATCTGTTTGGGTCGGATGCTTTGGCCGAGGGGCAGATGCCATTGGAAGAAGCCCTGAGGCTTTTGAAACCGATGCTCGAGGATCCGTCGGTCCTCAAGATCGGGCAGAACATGAAGTATGATGCCAAGATCTTCAGGCGGCATTGCATCGACGTGGCACCCCTCGACGATACGATGCTGATGTCCTACGCCATGCATGGCGGTGAGCATGGGCATGGGATGGACACTCTGTCCGAACGTTATCTGATCCACACACCGATCCCGATCAAACCGCTGCTGGGGTCGGGGAAGTCGGCAATCACCTTCGACAAGGTCGCGATTGACGGGGCCACGGCCTATGCCGCCGAAGATGCGGACATCACCCTGCGTTTGTGGCAGCTGTTCAAACCGCAATTGCATCGGGCGCAGGTGACAACGGTCTATGAGACGCTGGAACGGCCGCTTGTGCCGGTGCTGGCCGAGATGGAGATGCATGGCATCAAGGTCGACCGAGATGTCCTGAGCCGGATGTCCAACGCATTTGCCCAGAAAATGGCCGGGTTAGAGGCTGAAATTCACGAGTTGGCCGGGGGAAGCTTTAATGTCGGATCACCCGCTCAGTTGGGCGAAATCCTGTTCGACAAGATGGGTCTGGAAGGCGGGAAGAAAGGCAAGACCGGGAAATACTCGACCGGGGCAGATATTCTGGAAGACCTCGCAACCGAACACGAGTTGCCGCGCCGTGTTCTGGACTGGCGGCAGCTGAGCAAGCTGAAATCGACCTATACCGACGCGCTACAGACCCATATCAACCCCGACACAGGCCGGGTGCATACGTCTTATTCGATCACCGGAGCGAACACGGGGCGTCTGGCCTCGACCGATCCGAACCTGCAAAACATTCCGGTGCGGACAGAAGAAGGGCGGCGTATTCGTGAGGCATTCATCGCCGAGCCGGGCAATGTGATGGTCAGCCTCGACTACAGCCAGATCGAGTTGCGGATTCTGGCCCATATCGCTGATATTTCGGCTCTGAAACAGGCGTTTTCGGACGGGCTGGATATTCACGCCATGACTGCGTCCGAAATGTTTGATGTGCCGTTGGGTGAGATGACGCCTGATATCCGCCGTCAGGCAAAGGCAATCAACTTCGGTGTGATCTACGGCATTTCGGGTTTTGGACTGGCCCGGAACCTGCGTATTCCACGGGCCGAGGCGCAGGGCTTTATTGATCGTTATTTCGAACGTTTCCCAGGCATTCGCAGCTATATGGACGACACAGTCGAATTCGCGAAAGAGCACGGCTATGTGCAAACCCTGTTCGGGCGCAAGATCCACACGCCCGAGATCAATGCCAAGGGGCCACATGCCGGGTTCTCGCGCCGCGCGGCGATCAATGCACCAATTCAAGGTACTGCGGCGGATGTGATCCGGCGCGCGATGGTGCGAATGCCGGACGCGATCGCCGGATTGCCTGCCAGGATGCTGTTGCAGGTTCACGACGAGTTGTTGTTCGAGGTGGCCGAAGATGCGGTGGATCAGGTGATCGACGTGGCCCGTGACGTGATGGAGGGCGCCTCGGACCCTGCGGTCAAGCTGGATGTGAAGCTGGTCGTGGATGCCGGGAAGGGGGCGAACTGGGCCGAGGCGCACTAGCGGCGTTGTTCATCAGGTCTCGGCGGGCTGTGCATGCATCGGGTCAGCCCTGCGGCCTGACCATGCGGTTCACCATTCGTTGCACAGACGGGCCAAACAGCAGGATTACGGTGAAGGCGATAGGCCAGCAAAAAGCCCAGGACGCCATCCAGTCGCCAACTGTTCCAGGGTTAAACCCAATCGCTTTGACCGTCGCGATCCCTGTTACAATCAAGGACATGAGGCCGGACATGATCAGGCTGAAAACGGCACGGGCATAGCGGGCTGGTATCATGGCAGGCATCCTAATGGTCACAATGCCGCTGATGTGCGGTATTTGAATGAAAATTACCAGTGTCAGTCCCGCATCCAGTCAAGTGTGTCGCAGGTGCGTTGTGTTGTGGGTGTGTATTCCGCGCTGACCCAGCCGCTATAACCTACAGCGTCCATGGTCGAGAACAAGGCCTTGAAATCCGTTGGTCCACGACCCGGTTCCGTGCGATCCGGGGCTGCGCCAACTTGGGCATGGACCACCTGCGGATGAAAGCGGTCCCAGACAGCCAGCGCGTCGCCATGAATCATATGAGCGTGAAAGCTGTCAAATTGCAGGCCGACATTCGGGCGATCCACCTGGTTGAGCACATCTGCTGCCAGATCGTAGTCGTTCAAAAAATATCCGGGCTGTGAAACCGGGTTGAGCGGTTCGATGGTGAATTTTTGCTGGGGGGCGAAATCGGCGGCCCATTGCAGGTTTTGCACAAAACAATTCAATGCATCCGTTCCGGTGGCGTATCCGGACATGACGTGGATCAGGCCGGGGCGCAGCACCCCGGCATATCGCAGGACACGGCGGATATCCGACTGGAACCGCGATTGACCGTCGGGGATCGCGGCGTAACCCGGCGCACCGCCGGTGTAGTTGGGCGGTGGCGCGTTGATCAGCACAAGCTCCAACCCGCTGGCAAGCAAGGCGCGGCAGGTTTCCGTCGCGGCGATGTCGTAGGGAAACAAAACCTCGACCGCGGTGAACCCGGCATCTGCCGCCGCCTGAAACCGCTCCAGGTAAGGCATTTCGGTAAACAGAAGCGAAAGGTTGGCGGCAAATCTGGGCATAGGCGGTCAGCGGTTGTGGTTATCCGACCATAACCAAGAGATGATTTTCGGGGAAGGGATCGAAAACGACAGATTGTCGAAAATCGACCAGATCGCCTGCACCGAATCAGCAAGGGTCCGCTCAGCGCGGCGCGTCATTACGGGCGCCGCCTTAACAAAAGGTTCGAATCCAATGGCGATGAGCCCGGAACCCGTACGCGGGGCAACTACCGCTCTGCCCGGCGGTCAAAACTCTGCGTTGTCAGGGAATGGGTTGGCGGTTGCCTCCATGATTACCTGGGCAGCGGGTTTCCCGGCGGCCGAAGTTCTGCTGCAAACCTGGCCCCCTGTTGCATTGCTGACCGCGCGTCTGGTGCTGGCGGTTGCCGTTCTGATTCCGGTCTGGATTCTGCTGGACGGTCCAAGCAGAGTGTTACGCGCCAGATGGGGTCGGGCGATGGTTGTCGGCGGCTTTGGTTTTGGCTTTGCCATGTTTTTGCTGATCGTCGCGCAGAAAATGACGGATCCGGTGACGGTCGCGATCATTGCATCCTGTGCGCCCTTGCTTGCAACAGTACTGGAACTGATGGCAGGAACTCGAAGGCTGAAATGGACCTTTGCGTTGGGTGTTCTGGTGTCGGTTCTGGGTGGATTGATTGCAACCAGCACCGCCGCGCCCGAACAGCTGGGGCTGGGTGCGGTTCTAGCGATCCTTGCAACGGGCCTGTTTTGTTGGGGTAGCATGGCCACCGCGCGCGACTTCCCGGAGCTTAGTCAGATCGGGCGCTGTACGATTACCTTCGTCGGTGGGTTGCTCATGGCCGCGGTGCTGAGTTTTGGAGCGACCCAGCTGGGCATGGATGTGCTGCCAACCGCGGCCATTGATGGACAGCAATGGGGGATGCTTGGGATCTATGCCTTGATATCACTGGGGCTCAGCCAGGTGTTGTTCATCTCGGCTGTGGGAAAGCTGGGCGTGGCGCTGGCTTCGTTTCACATCAATATTGCCCCGTTTTACGTGATGCTGATCATGCTGATGCTGGGGGAGGACTGGAACTGGACCCGTGCGCTGGGCGCGGGCGTTGTCGCTTTGGCCGTCGTGCTGGCTCAGGACCGCGCACCGCGGTCAACCAAGATCGGCTGAAGGGATCAGCGGGAAGAACTGCCCGCCTGACCAGACACCAAACCAGCCCTCATGGTGGCTACCAATCTCGACGAGGCGATAGAAGCTTTTGCGATCTATGCGCGCTTCGAGGTTCGTGCGGATCAGTATGTAGGGTGACGGTTCTTCTGTCTCAGGATCGATAACAATCCGGATCGGATGCGCGGGCCCTGCAACAGCGACGTCGTCCACTTGTGTGCGAAAGGTCAGGTTCTGCGTCTGACCTTCGCCGGTTTGCTCGAAATCCACGGCGATAAACGGCGCGTCTTCGACAGTGATTCCCACCTTTTCAACCGGCGTGACCAGATAGTATTTCCTGTCTTCTTTCTTAAGAATTGAGGAAAAAAGCTTCACAAGCTCGAACCGATTGATGGGCGAGCCTAAATAACTCCATGTACCATCTTTTGCGACACGGATGTCCAGATCGCCACAAAACGGGGGATTCCACAGGTGAACGGGCGGTAAACCCCGGGTTTTGGCGGCTTTTACCGATGCGGCTAATCCGTCGGGCGAGGGTTTCACAGGTTTTTGTCCGCTCATTGCTTTTGCCATTTCCTCTCAGCGCGATACACTTCAATCATATTCGTCCACGGAAGGGAAAGTCATGAACGAACCTGCCGACCTCGTAGCCGAGATCGAAGCGCTGGAAAACAAGCTGCAAGAGGCCAAGGCCTCGATCACCCGCCGCTTCATCGGGCAGGAAAGGGTCGTGGACCTGACTCTGGCTGCGCTTTTGTGCGGTGGTCACGCGCTTCTGATCGGTCTGCCGGGCTTGGGTAAGACACGGTTGGTCGAGACACTGTCGACCGTGATGGGCCTGCATGGCAATCGCATTCAGTTTACGCCCGACCTGATGCCCGCTGACATTCTCGGGTCCGAGGTGTTGGATACGGCCGACGATGGAAGCCGCCATTTCCGTTTCATTCCCGGCCCGATCTTCTGTCAGCTGCTGATGGCGGACGAGATCAACCGGGCAAGCCCGCGAACGCAATCCGCGCTGCTGCAAGCGATGCAGGAGCGTACGGTGACAGTAGCCGGTGAGGACCGTTCCCTTGGTGTGCCATTCCATGTTCTGGCCACGCAAAACCCGATCGAACAGGAAGGCACCTATCCCCTGCCCGAAGCGCAGCTGGACCGGTTTCTGGTGCAGATCGATGTAGAATACCCCGACCGCCAGACCGAACGGGATATTCTGCTGGCCACGACCGGTGTTGAAGAAGACAAAGCGTACCAGATTTTCAGCAAGGAAGAACTGCTGGCTGCGCAGGTCCTGTTGCGTCGGATGCCGGTCGGGGACTCGGTTGTGGAGCTGATCCTTGATCTGGTGCGGGCCTTCCGCCCGGAAGAAGCTGGCGTATCCGAACGGGTTGCCGAAACCGTCGCGTGGGGTCCTGGTCCACGCGCTGCGCAGGCGCTGATGATGACGGTTCGGGCACGTGCGATGTTGCAGGGGCGTCTGGCACCCAATGCCGAGGATGTGCTGGATATGGCGCGCCCGGTGCTTAGCCACCGGATGGCTCTCAACTTTGCGGCACGGGCACGCGGTGACAGTCTGGCTGACCTGATCGACTCGACCGCTGTCGGGTTGATCCGGACCGAGGCGGCGGCGTGAATGCCGCGCTGACCCTTCGCGAAAGATCCGAGGCCGAGGCATCGCGGCTGCCGCCCCTTTTGGCGCGGGCCGAACATCTGGCTGGCACCGTTCTGCTGGGAGACCATGGTCGGCGGCGCTCTGGCATGGGGGATGATTTTTGGCAATACCGCCCTGCGCAGATCGGGGACAGCCGCCGGATGATCGACCACCGTCGTTCGGCGCGTGGAGATCAGCAATATGTGCGGGAACGCGAATGGCAGATCGCGCAATCGGTAATGCTTTGGGTCGATCAGGGGGCGTCGATGCGGTTTGCGTCCGACATATCGTTGCCGACCAAGGCGGATCGCGCCCGGCTATTGGGACTTGCAACGTCCATCTTGCTGGTCCGCGGCGGTGAACGTGTGGGCCTGACAGGGACGACCTTGCCACCCCGGCGTGGCAATGCACAGATCATCCGGCTGGCGCAAGCCTGGTCCGAGGATGATCAATCGGATTACGCGCCACCCGAACATCGCGCCATGATCCCGCATGCCCGTGCCGTGTTCATTTCAGATTTTCTTGGTCCAATGGATGAAGTTGAACTGGCCCTGACCAAAGCTGCCGACCGTGGTGTTCGCGGCGTGATCCTTCAGGTGCTTGATCCGGGAGAAGAGACATTTCCCTATCGTGGACGTACGATTTTCGAAAGCGTCGGTGGGTCCGTCCGACACGAAACGCTCAAGGCGGCAGAGCTGCGGGACCGCTATCTGCAACGCCTCGCCCACCGTAAGGATGCGCTGACGCAACTTTGCCGGGCGACTGGCTGGCAAATGGGCCTGCATCACACGGGCGATAGCGCACAAGCGGCACTGTTGTGGATATACCGTGCGCTGGACGGGGGAACGCGATGACGGTTCTGGCAGGCATCGGCTTTACCGCTCCATGGGTGCTGCTGGGTCTTCTGACCCTGCCGATCCTGTGGCTGATCCTGCGCGCGGTGCCGCCCGCGCCGATCCGCCGGATGTTCCCGGCGGTGACGCTGCTGCTGGGCCTGAAGGATGACGAAAGCGTTTCGGACCGCACGCCGTGGTGGCTCTTGCTGCTGCGGATGCTGGCAGCTGCGGCGGTGATCATAGGTCTGGCCGGTCCGGTTCTGAACCCGTCGCGGGATGAGATCGGGTCCGGGCCGCTGCTGATGGTGCTGGACGCCAGTTGGGCAGGCGCGACCCGATGGTCGGCCACGCTGGATCAGATCGATGCGCAACTGACCGAGGCCGGTCGCGCAGGGCGCACGGTGGCTATCCTGCGCCTGACCGAACCGGAAACACCCGTTTTTCAGGGGGCCGAGGCTTGGCGGGGACATTTGCCGGGACTGATGCCCAACCCATGGCAGCCGACCGAACCTCAGATCGCACAGGCCATTGCGGCGTTAAATTCGATTGATGGGGGGTTTGACACCCATTGGTTCAGTGACCGGCTGGATTATGTGGATCATGCGGCGCTGGTCTCCAGCTTGCAGGCTCGTGGCGATGTCGTGGTGTATCAGGCGGCGTCCCGGCCCATGGCGATCCTGCCAGCGGCTTATCAGGATGGGCTGATCAAAGTGACAGTGCAGCGCGCAGGCCCCGGCCCCGAGGAACGTGTGACAGTATTGGCACAAGGGCGCGACCCGGCGGGAACCGCCCGAGTGCTGCATTCTGTGGAACTGACCCTTGAAGCCGGGGATTCATCGGCGCAGGTCGATCTGGCGCTGCCATCCGAACTCCGCGCCCGGATCACGCGGTTCGAAATCCAGGGCCAAAGGTCCGCCGGGACCGTGACCTTGACCGATGACAGCCTGCGTCGCCGTGAGGTCGCGCTGATTGCCGGGAGTTTGAACCGCGAAGGTCTGGAGCTGCTGTCACCCCTGCATTATCTGACTCAGGTCCTGAGCCCCACGGCGGATTTCGTCGATGGCGGTCTGACTGAGGTTCTGCCCGCCAATCCGGATGTCATTGTTCTGTCAGATGTGGCCCAGATGTCGGAACCTGAAAAGGCGGACCTGATTGAATGGGTCGAACAGGGCGGTTTGCTGCTGCGCTTTGCCGGCCCGCGTATGGCGGCCAGCGATCTTGGGCGTGACACCGAAGACACCCTGCTGCCTGCGCGGCTGCGCAGCGGTGGGCGATCTGTCGGCGGCGCGATGAGCTGGGGTGAGGCCAAGACCCTGGCACCATTCCCCGAAACCTCGCCTTTCTATGGATTGGACATCCCTGATGACGTGGTCGTTTCCACTCAGGTCATGGCGCAACCAGACCCTAACTTGGCGGATCGTGTGATTGCCTCGCTGTCTGACGGCACGCCTTTGGTGACACGTAAGGCGCTGGGATTGGGGCAGGTGGTGTTGTTCCATGTGACCGCCGATGCAGAATGGTCCAGCCTGCCACTGTCGGGCCTGTTCGTTGAAATGCTGGATCGGCTGGCCGTGGCCTCGGCCGCAAAGTCACGGCAAGAGGCTCAGTTACTGGGAACAACATGGGAGCCGGTACAGATCATGGACGGGTTTGGCACATTGTCAGATGCCGGAACCCTGGCCGGTGTCGACGGGGTTGAGCTGATATCGGGCCAGATCGGGCCGGAACTGCGCCCGGGTCTTTATGAAAGTGGCAAGCAGAAGCTGGCGTTGAACGTCGTCTCGGAAGAAACTCAGCTGCGTCCTGTTGTCTGGCCCGCAAATGTGCCGATCAAAGGGCAGGAGGTCAGCACGGAAATGCCGCTCGGCGGTCTGTTGCTCAGCCTTGCGCTAATTTTGCTGACGATCGATGTTATTGCATCGCTTGCTTTGTCGGGCAGGTTGGGTCTGGCCCGGACGACGGCCTTGGCGCTGGCCGGTTTCCTTCTGGTACCCGAAGGTCACGCACAAACGCCTGAGGACACCAAGTTTGCATTGGCTGCGACCCACGAACTGGTATTGGCGCATGTCCTGACTGGCGATGCGCAAGTAGATGATATTGCGCAAGCCGGGTTGCGGGGGCTTGGTCAAACCCTCCTCTATCGCACATCGGTTGAACCGGCAGACCCCATCGGCGTTGATCTGGAACGGGATGAACTGGCGTTCTTTCCGTTGCTTTATTGGCCGATCTCAGCGAACCAGTCGCAACCTTCGGCCGAGGCCTATGTCAAGCTGAACGCCTATCTGCGGTCCGGAGGGATGATCCTGTTTGACACGCGTGATGCGGATATCGCAGGTTTCGGTGCCTCCAGCCCAAATGGCCGCAAACTGCAACAACTGGCCGGGCCGCTGAATATACCCTCATTAGAGCCGATTCCGCGCGATCATGTTCTGACACGCACGTTCTACCTTTTACAGGATTTTCCGGGCCGATATTCAGGCACCGAGGTTTGGGTCGAAGCCGCGCCGCTGGATGCAGAACAGATCGACGGGATGCCCTTCCGCAATCTGAACGACAATGTGACGCCAGTGGTCATTGGCGGCAATGACTGGGCCGGTGCTTGGGCGGTGGATCGCAACGGGCAGGCCCTGTTGCCCGTCGGGCGCGGTTATGCCGGGGAAAGGCAACGCGAGTTGGCCAATCGTTTTGGTGTCAATCTGGTGATGCATGTGCTGACGGGGAACTACAAATCCGATCAGGTTCACGTGCCCGCCCTTCTGGACAGGTTGGGACAATGACAGGAACCGTCATCTTTGATCCGCTGATCCCGTGGGCGATACTGCTTGTCGTGGGTATGATTGCCGTGGCCGGGGTCGCGCTGGCCTTGTGGCGCGGATTGTCGGGATGGGCCTTGCGTGGGTTGGCGGTGCTGGTGATCATCGCTGCGCTGTCCGGCCCGGTCTACCAGATCGAGGATCGTGCACCGCTGACAGATATCGTTCTGATGTTCGAGGATGAAAGCGCCAGCCAGACGCTTTCAGACCGGGTGGTACAAACGGCAATGGCCGCAGAAGATCTGGCCGCCGAGATCGAGGCACGCGACAATACAGAACTGCGACGCATCCGGGTCGGCGATGGTGAAGGCGATGAGGGCACGCAGATCATGGCAGCCCTGAACGAAGCCCTGGCGGAAGAGCCGCGCGCGCGCATCGCCGGTATCCTCGTGGTGTCCGACGGGATTGTGCATGATGTCGATCAGGCCCTGGATCTGCCCGCACCGATGCACCTGCTGCAAACGGGGCGGGAAAGCGACTGGGATCGCAGGCTTATTGTCCGAAACGCCCCTGCTTTCGCCATCATTGGTGAATCGGTGACGTTGACCCTGCGCGTGGAGGACAGCGGAGCAGCCCCTGCAGGTGCAACATCAGCGCCGTTGGAAATTTCGGTGGATGGGGGCGAGCCCGAGCAGTTCAGCATTCCAATCGGTCGCGATGTCGAACTGCCCGTCACTTTGCCCCATGGTGGGCGCAACGTGATCCAGTTTTCTGTCCCTCAGGCTGAAGGCGAGTTGACTGATCGCAACAACACGGCCCTGATCCAGATGAACGGCGTAAGGGACCGCCTGCGTGTGCTGCTGGTCTCGGGTGAACCGCATCCGGGTGGTCGCACGTGGCGTAACTTGTTGAAATCTGACAGTTCTGTTGATCTGGTGCATTTCACTATCCTGCGCCCGCCTGAAAAGCAGGACGGTGTGCCCGTTGACGAGCTGTCGCTGATCGCCTTTCCGACTCGCGAGTTGTTTCTGGAAAAGATCAACGATTTCGACCTGATCATCTTTGACCGCTACAAGCGGCGCGGGATTCTGCCTGCGATCTATCTGGACAATGTCACAAGCTACATCAACGAAGGCGGCGCGGTCCTGGTTGCCGCCGGTCCCGATTTCGCCGGTGCCGACAGCATCTTCCGCTCTCCCTTGGCGCCAGTTCTGCCGGCCCAGCCAACCGCGCGGGTGATCGAGGAACGATATGTGCCGATGGTCAGTGATCTGGGGCATCGTCACCCGGTCACGACCAATCTTGGAGAGTCCGAGGATTGGGGGGCGTGGTTGCGTCAGATCGACGTGAAACACCGCTCGGGCGACGTGCTGATGACCGGGGTCGAGGATCGTCCGCTGCTTGTCCTGAACCGTGTTGGCGAAGGGCGCGTTGCGATGCTTGCGTCCGACCACGCCTGGCTTTGGAGTCGCGGTTTCGAAGGAGGTGGCCCGCAGCTGGAGCTGTTGCGCAGGCTGGCCCATTGGATGATGAAAGAACCGGAACTTGAAGAAGAGGCGTTGTGGGCCGAGGCCAACGGTCAGTCCATGCGCATCATTCGTCAGACGCTTGGGACAGAGGTCGGCCCTGTAACAGTCACCTTGCCGAATGGCGAGACGTTGGAGATTACTTTGAAAGAGGTTTCTCCGGGTCGGTTTGAAGCGCAGTATTACGGCCCTGAGATCGGCCTTTATCGCTTGCAGGAAGGTGACCACATGGCTGTGATCGGCCTTGGCCCTGCTGCACCGAAAGAGTTCGAGCGTACCATCGCGACAGGTGATGTCCTCGAACCGGTGCTGGCCGGGTTGCGGGGCGGTGTGATCCGATTGGAAGATGGGCTGCCATCGATCCGCAACGTGCGCGCAGGACGCCCCGCCGCCGGTCGGGGCTGGATCGGTCTGACCCCACGCAACGCGTATGAAACGCGGGATGTCACGCAGGCCGGGTTGCTGCCACCCTGGCTTGTCTTGCTGCTGGCTGGGGGGTTCCTGCTAGGCGGTTGGCTGCGGGAAGGGCGGCGTTAACGCTGGCCCGTTGCTGTTTTTTAACGGGAACCGGGCGCGCTCTGGTCGATCCGGAACGAGGCCCGGTCGGATTGGCCCTGTGCATCCACCACAACAAGTGAGGTAAACCCGGGTCCGGGATTGGGAATTTCGAATTCTCGCTGCCGTTGCCCGGTCAATACAGGCACGCCGTTAGTCAGAACGGAAAACGGCCCGACACCACCGCGTAGTTTCACTGTCAGAGGGCTACCGAAAGTCTCTAACAGAGCGTTTTCCGGTGGAAACAACAGATCAGGTGCGGTTTGGTCCGTTTCGAAAGCCGCCGCGCGGGGCCGGAAACGTTGCAACGGTTGCGGCAATTGTGCTGCGCCAACCAACAGTGTTGATGGCGGCGGTGGGCGCAGGGGCGTGAGTTCGGGTTTCAACAGACCAAAAGCCTCGGTCAGAAGCGGCGCGGCAACGCCGCCTCCGAATGCGCCGGGAACAGGTGTGCCATCCGCGCGTCCCAGCCAGACCCCGATGACATGCTGCCCGTCAAAGCCAATGGCCCAGGCATCGCGGTGCCCATAAGAGGTTCCCGTTTTGAAGGCCAGCGCCCCTGAAGTGCTGCCCGTGGGTGCTGTGATCCCGGACAAGATATCCGCAATCTGCCATGCTGAGTTTTCGGACAAAACACGAGAGGTGAGCCGTGCATCAGCCAGGGTGTCATGGCGCAGGATCGGGCCTTGCCCACCAGCGGCCAGCGTCACGTAGATCTGTACGAGATCATGCAGGCTCAGCCCGACGCCACCCAAGGATATTGCCAATCCGGGTGTACCACTGCTCAGGCGCGGTTCTGATCCTGCTGTCCGCAGTGCCGCCATTACGCGCGCGGGGCCCAGCTCGTGCGTCAGGCGTACGACAGGGATATTCAGTGACAATTGCAGCGCGTCCCGAACCCTTACATCGCCCCGGAAAACGCCATCGAAGTTTCGCGGGGCGTAGCGCCCGAACATCACCGGGCTGTCGCTGATCAGGGTTTCCGGATGGGCCAGCCCCTGATCGAATGCCAGCCCGTAAACCAGAGGTTTCAGCGTCGATCCGGGCGACCGCACGGCTTGCGTCATATCCACGAAACCTTGTCGCGCATCCCGATACCCGGCAGACCCGACCGAGGCCAAAATCTTGCCGTCGCGATGATCTGCTGCGATCAGGGCTCCGGACACGCGCGGCCCTATGCGCGCCGCGGCCCGAGCGACCAAAGTTTCCAACCGGGCTTGCACCTCTGCATCCAGGGTCAGATCAAATACACCGTTTGCAAGGGTTTGGCCTTTCACGCGGTCGGTCAGATGGGGTGCAAGGCGCGGGAACGGGACCGTTCGATCAGGAATGGTCTCCGTCAGGGCTGCGTGCATCTCAGCCTTGGTCAATACGCCGTAGCGCTCCAACCTGCGCAAAATCCGATCTCGGGCAATTTGGGCTGCCTCGGGTCTGCGATCCGGACGTCGCGCTTCCGGGGATTGCGGCAAAGCGATCAGTAGGGCCGCCTGTGCGGCAGTCAACCGGGTCGCTTCTTTGCCGAACCATGCGCGGGCACCGGCACGGATACCTTCCAGATTGCCGCCATAGGGGGCATGGGTCAGGTAGAGGTTCAGGATCTGTGTCTTGCTCAGCTGCCGCTCCAATGCCAATGCGACCCTAATCTGGCGAAATTTGCCACTCCAGCGTCCGGTCGATCCATCTTCGATCAGCCGCGCGACCTGCATGGTCAGAGTTGAACCGCCTGAAACCGCGCGCCCATTCCAAAGGCTTTGCCCGGCTGCGCGCAGCAATGCGACAGGGTCCACGCCCGCGTGGGTCCAGAAACGCTTGTCTTCGTACCGGAGCAGCATGGCGGTGAAATTGGGATCGACCGCACCGGGTTGCAGCCTCCAGATGCCATCTGCAACCGGAAACACGCGCAGGAGGTCACCGTTACGATCCCGTATCTCGACCGAAGTTTCAGTCAGAACAGGCGGCAGCACTGTGGCGTCGACCCAGCGGTCAACGCCATCCCGCGCCAATGCCGCCAGATAGAGAGCGCCGGCCAACGCAAATAACAGGCGCGGCACCCTAGGCATGAGCGCCGCCCAAACAAGGATATGAACGATGGCCGGTCACTGCACCTCGACCCGTCCCGTCGCCGTTCGTGCGCGGTTCTGGGGGCGATACATATCTTCGACCGAGGCCGCCGGATGGTGGAACACGCCCGGTGTGACGGCACGGGCGACGTAAGCCAGCGTCACGGTCTGGCGCCCCGACAGGTCAACCGCAGCCAGGAACCTGTCCGATCGGAACTCGGTATGCGTGGCATCAGACAGATTCAACCAGTCCAGCGACCGTACATCGCCCGATCGCAGCAGGTTCGGGTTGTCAATCTCGATCCCGGCGGCAAGAGGATCGTCTACCATCAGACGCGCCCCACCGCTTTCAAACGGCGTGACCGTCAGAACCGTGACGAACCGGTCCCCCACGGCAAATCGGCCCGCGTCAATCAGATCGCCGTCCATCGAATAATACTGCCGTTCGATTGCATAGCCGGTGCCACCGGCCCCAGGCGGATCTTCGGGAATTCCGGTCACCGTCAGGGTGATATCGGTTGCCTGACCGTCGGTCGCAGTGATGTTGACCTCTTCCGCCTGCCCGGATTGCAGAACCTGAACAAAGGGGCCGGATACTGACACGCCATTGACCGTCAAACCGGAGCCGGACGGATCAGACACCAGCGCGTGCGCCGCCAGCAGGGACCATGTGGCCTCTTGCGTGGACAGGGGAGTGCGGCCCGTGCTTACCCGTTGGATCAATGCGTTGCGGTCAATCGCCTCGCTGCCCGCATCTACCGCCAGAGTCAGCAGGCCCGCCGCATCCCGCAGGCGGGTGCCGTAATCCGCGCGCCAGTGGTTTTCCTGATCGTTCGGCACCTGTTGCAGCATCCGCGCCGCACGGACGAACATCGCGTCTGCGCGGGTCTGGTCCCCGTACGAGGCCAGCGCAGCGCCCAGTTGCGCTGCAGCCAACGGCGTGTCGAAAGCATCCCCTTTGACATCCGCATAATAGCGCAGATCGCCCATCGCCGCCGCGCCTTCCCGCGCCAGAACCATCAGGGCATAAGCGATATCCTGACCACCTTCGTCAAAATCCGGCGCATAATTGACCCGATTGCGCAGGTTATCCATGGCCTGCGCAAAAGCCTGATCCGGCACCGGGTGTCCCTGCACGCGGGCGCGTGACAGGAAATCGGTCACATAGGCGTCCAGCCAGAAATCACCGCTGCCTGCGCGCCACAGGCCAAAGGCACCGTTTGCAGCCTGACGAGTCAGGATACTTCGGATCGAGTCCGTGATGCGCTGATCCACCTCCGGGCTATTGCCCAGCCCCGAGGCCTGCGCGACAGATGACAGGTAAAGCAGCGGCAGTGCCTTGCTGGTGATCTGCTCGGTGCATCCATAAGGGTAACGGTTCAACTGATCCAGCAGGCCGGGCATATCGAACTTTGCCAGCGCTCCGGCTGACAGGATGGCCTTGGCTGAGCCGGGTTGAAACCCGTCAAAAACATCCTGCGAAAACAGAAAGCTGTCACCCGCACCCAGCGAAAAGCGCCGTGTCCGGGCAATTACGGGATCGTTGGCCCACACCGGCATCCGCAGGGTTTGCGACAGATCGCGCCCATCTGGCGTGGTGATGGAAACGCTGATCTCTGGATTGCCGATGACATGGGCAGTTACAGGGATGTCGAACACCGCTTTGCCACCATCCTCCAGCAGAAAGCGTGCCGGTACCGGGCCCAGTTCCAGCCCACCGGTGGTGGTCAGGCCAAGCGCCATGTCTCCGGATGCACCATCCGCATGGACAATCTCAAGCCGCATCCGGCTTTGATCGCCGGGGGCCAGAAACCGCGGCAAGCTGGCCGTAACCACCACCGGGTCGCGGACGATCATGTCAGCCTCGGCCTGCCCGACGGCTTTTTGTGACCACGCGACGGCCATCAGGCGGACCGTACCATTGAAGGCGGGCAGAGGGATGTCGACCTCAACCTCGCCACCCACACCGACCTGAACCGGGCCGCTGAACACTGCCATCAGATCTTGCGTCGGTGGCGGGGACTGGCGGCGCATCCCGTTGTCATTGTCGCCGCCAGAGCGAACTGTACCTATCGTTCCGTTCATGCCGTCGATCAACCGCCCGTAAACATCACGCAGGTCCACACCCAGCCGGCGTTGCCCGAAATAGTACTCTTGCGGGTTTGGGCTTTCGAACTCCGTCAGGTTAAGGATGCCCACATCCACAGCGGCAAGGGTTAGCCAGACTGGATCATCGCTTGTAACATTTTCGACCCTAACAAGGGCCTTCTGTGTATGACGGGGTGAGGTAACCTCGGGCACCTCAATGGCAACCGACAGCGTGCGATCCGCAGGATCAATGGCGGCATAGGCGACGCCCATGGCGCGTGCCGGGTTCTGACCGGCCGCAACATCCATTGGTCGGATCACTGTGGCCGTGACATAGGCACCTGCACCCCAATCTTCTGTCACCTCTATCGGGATAACTGTCTCGCCTTCCGGCACGGCAACCATTTGGCGATGGATCAGGCGGTTCGACAGCACCTCGACCTGGGCGATACCTGCCATGCGCGGAACGATGCGCAGTTGTGCGGTTTCCCCGGCCCGATAGCTGTCGCGATCCAGCGACATCTCAAGCCGGTCAGGCGTGGTCGAAGCATCTGCGGCCTGATACCAGCCTGCATGGAAATCGACAGCGGTTTCCGTAGAGGTGCCGTCTACGCGTTGAACCACCAACTCGTAACGGCCCCAGTCCACGGGCTGGGACAACGTCAAAGGGTTAGTGGCGACGTCAACGTCTCCGGTGGCAACACGAGTGCGTCGGGTTGTCGGTTCCCAATTCCAGTTTCCGTAAAGCTGATACCATTGATACCGCGTTTCGATCTTGTTCAGCGTCCAACGCATGCGCATCGGGCTGGGGGTCAGGTCGGGTGCAAGGCCAATGATCTGAAATGCGGCCTCGGTACCTTCGGGGATTACGTCCTCGAACATGGGTTTGACACCGATCACAGGTTGCGACGGCAGGACAGGAACGCTCAGGCGACGTTCAACAGGGCGGCCCGAGCCATCGGCCAGTCGCGCAATAACCTCGGCTTCAATTGGCTGCCCTTCCGTCTCTAATGCAGGGATTTCAACAGCTATGGATGCTTTGCCGTTTGCGTCTGTGCGCGTGTCACCGAAATAGGTGCTTTTGATCGATGTCTCGGCGTCATAGCGGCCAAAGCGATACCCCTCGTAGCCTGGCACTGTGTCCGCCGGGCGTCCGATAACCTGACCGTCGATGCTCAGGTCGGACCCCGGCGCACCAAACAGATAGCGCGCGTCGATCGAAAGCGGTGGGCTGTCGCCGGTACGCAGGGGCGCGTCCGGCAGGTTCAGCTCAAAATCTATACGTTCCGGCAGGAAGTCTTCTACCAGCACTGTTTGTCGCGCCAGCGCATCGCCTTTGGGATCTGATCTGATCTCGATCCGCCAAGCGCCGCGTGGTGCATCTGCCGCAACAGGCAGACGAAAGATATGCCCCCCGGCGACGCCGCCATCCGAGACGGTTCGGCGGTATTCCACGCCGTCAGGGCGATACAGAATTGCGGTTAGGGGCAGACCCTCGATAGCCTGCGCCTCACCATCGCGCGACAGGGCGGTGAGGTGGATCACCTCTCCGGCCCGGTAAGCGCCGCGATCCGTGGCTAGAAAAACATCGACCGGCCCCGCGGGCGCACGCCCTTCAACACCGCGATCTGACAGGTCAAAAGCAGGATCGGTCAGGGATAGAAAGCTGAAATCGCTGTCCCCGGTCGACGCCATCACCAGTGCGGGCGCGCTGGCCCCCTTGCCGCGCGTCAGACCGGGGTCGAACCGGACATAACCCGATTCATCCGTCCGCGCTTGGGCGATGACCGCATTTGCGCTTGTGACCAGTGAAACCTCGACACCTTCACGGGGAGCCGCGTCGCTCAGCCCGCGCACCGTGACGTGCAGCCCATCGGTGCCAAGCACGCTGCTGATCCCAAGATCGGACAGAACAAACCATTGCGTCGCGCCCGGGTCGTCATAGGGATCGGCCCCCGGAACACGGGCGGTCAGCGCATAGATGCCAGCGGGCTGATCCGCGATCGCTTCTACCATGGGCAGGCGCGCAGTCATGGTCTGATTCAGTTCGTTGGCCACTTCGGCGGTGCCGGTCCAGATATCCTGGGCAATTTCATCGGAAAATTCTGCTTCCTGCCATTCACTGAGCGGGCGGCCGAAGAAATCCTGCTGAACCGCGCGCAACAGGTTCCGGTCGCTGACCCTCCGCAGGATCAAATCCAGCTCGGTGACGTTGACTGTTTCAACAGGCAAAGCGGCGTCAGCGGATTTCGGCAAAACGTAGCTGCGCCCGGGAAACCGGACCGAAGGCGCCCGGTCGCGCACGTAATGGGCAAGCTCAACATTGCGGTTCAGCGCCTCGCCCGAGGCGGAGGGCAAGCCTTCGCGTAGCGTCAGGCGATAACGCTGACCATGGGCGACACCGTCAACGCAAAGCTGCCTGCCCTCAGCCTGTACCACCAACCCGTCATCGCTGCGCTGGACAAACGGGTCATAGTCGACCCCCGCCTTGACCAGCGGTTCTGAAAACTCGACGCAGATCCGCGGTGCGGCGGCGTCGCTTTCAACAGAACTGTCGACCACGCGAAACCCGTATTTCCCGATGGCATCATTCAGCGCGGCCAGTACATCCTCGCGCGGTTGGATTTCCTGGGCCAGCCGCAGCACGGGGATCATATCGCGCCCACGCTCGACCTCTTCCAAGGCGCGGGCCAATGTCATCAGGGCGGCAATCTGCGTGCCGGGAGCGTCCGCGCGCAAATAGCCATTGGTTGCGGCATTCAGCGCACGGTTGTGCAGATCGCGCCCTTCACTCCGGTCCGTAGGGTTTATCGCCAATAACAAGCGCGCGTATTCCACCCATAGATCGGGCGCGTCACTGAGCGATACGGCCACACCAGTCCAAATCATTGCCAGTCGCGGGCTGCCGGCGCTGCGTGCCGCGTCCAGAACAACCTGCAGGTCGTTACTTTGCGCCATATGAACAAAGCCCAGATCGCGCGCCTGATCAACGGCTTGCTTCAGGTCGGCGGCACCAAGTGCGCTTAACGCGTTTGCACGCGCATCAGCCAATGCTTGGGTCTGATCTGGGGTAGTTACTTTCTGCGCAGATACTGCCCCCTGATAGGCCTCTTGCCGGTTTACACCGCTTTTTGGAAAACAGGCATTGGATCGGGTGTTGTAGGTAAACGCGGTGCAAAGCGTATTGGCGGAACAGGCCTGAATGCAGGACTTCAGATCGGTATCGAAAAGGGCATCCAGATCCGAGCCGTAAAAATCTGCGTCCCGCGTCGTGACATAGCGGAAATCAGGCACTGCATCCTGCGCCTGGGTGGCGCTGGGCAAGACTAAAAGTGAAATGATGTAAGTTATTGAAATAAAAACAAAGCGGCGCATGGTGCCCTCCTCTTTGGGCACAGCGTTGCATGGCGTGCGCCTGTTGTGCAACGGCTTAAACAGTTTTTCATCCTCTGCCGGGATGCTGTGCGCAGAGCGTTCTGGAATCAATCAAATGACTCTTGCACATAAATTGGCACAGGAACGGCGCGCGCGTTTGGCAGCTGAACGGATGCTGGCCCTGAAACAGGTCGAGCTTTCGGCAGCCAATCGCAAACTGGGTCAACATGCCATGGCATTGACCAAACGAATTGGCGAAACGCAGGCTGAGGTTGAAACCGTTCGGGATGAAAACGCAAAGGTCAAATCCGATCTCTGCGTGGCCAACGCCAAGATCGAGGTTGCCGAACGCCGTTTGTTGCACTCGATTCAGACAATTCAGGACGGGTTTGCCTTTTTTGACGGTGACAACCGGCTGATCGGCGCAAACACCGCGTATCTGAGCGTTTTTGAAGGTCTGGACGAAGTCGCGCCGGGAATATCATACCCGCGTATTCTGCATTTGCTGACGTCAGAAGGTATTGTCGATATCGGGGACGAATCCGCGGAAGACTGGCAGGACAGAATGCTGGCCCGCTGGAGCCGCGCCAACCCGCCTCCAATCGTTATGCAGCTTTGGAACGGTCACTATATCCGCCTGATCGACCAGCGCGGCAGCGGCAATGATATGGTGAGCCTTGCTCTCAACATCACAGCGTCGGTCCGGCATGAAATCGAGCTTAAGGCGGCGCGCGAGCGAGCCGAAGCGGCAAACCGGGCCAAGTCGGCCTTTCTGGCCAATATGAGCCATGAAATCCGTACTCCGATGAACGGCATCGTTGGCATGTCCGAATTGCTGGACGAGACAACGCTGGACGAAGAGCAGCGGCTATACGTCAACACGATCCGAAATTCGGGCGAGGCGTTGCTGGTCATCATCAACGACGTGCTGGATTATTCCAAGATTGAGGCGGACAAGCTGGCTCTGCACCCTGAGCAGTTCGATCTTGAACGCTGCATTCTTGAGGTTGCGATGCTGCTACAGCCCAGTGCGCGCGATAAAGGCCTGACATTGCTGGTTGATTACGATTTGTTCTTGCCAACCCTTTTTGTGGGCGATCCTGGTCGGATACGGCAGGTTCTGACCAATCTGGTCGGCAACGCCGTCAAGTTCACCTCCGAAGGGTATGTGCTGGTCCGGGTGACAGGGGTGCCCAATCCGGATGCGCAGATCTGTGATATCCATGTTGCGATCGAAGATACCGGTATTGGCATCGACGCAGAAAAAACCGGCCATATTTTTGGCGAGTTCAATCAAGTCGAAGACGAGCGTAACCGCCAATTTGAAGGCACCGGGCTTGGCCTTGCCATCACCAAGCGGCTGATCACCTTGATGGGTGGCACGGTCTGGGTCGAAAGCGAGCCGGACCAGGGATCCTGTTTCGGTTTTCGCGTGACACTGCCCACGGTAGAAGGCCCGCGACCCGAACCTCCGAACCTGGCGGATTGTTTGAAACATGTCCTGCTGGTCGAAGATCTTGCCGTGAACCGGGCCATTCTTGCCAAACAGCTTGGGCGACTGGGGGCTGAGGTGACGGTTTGCACGTCGGGGACCGAGGCGCTGTCACAGATGAATGATCAGATTGATCTGGTTCTTTGTGACCACGATCTGCCGGATATGGATGGGCTGGATCTTGCGGTCGCGCTCAGGGATCGCGGGTGGGGTGACATTCCGGTGGTCGTGATGTCTGCAAGCCCCGGTTTGATTCACGCGCATCCTGCCCGTGACCTGATCGACGGTGTCTTGCAGAAACCCATCCCTCGATCCGAGTTGTATGGCAGGCTGATGGCACTCGACGGCACATCGTTGGAAAGGGGCGCTCTGGATTTGGACAAAACAGTCTCTAAAAAGCAAGATTCTGAATCTGTGCACCCCCGACACATGAGGGTTCTTGCCGCCGAGGACAACCGCACTAACCAATTGATCCTGAAGAAGATGGTCAAGGATCTGAATATCGATCTTCGCTTTGCCTCGAATGGGATTGAAGCGGTTGAGATCTATCAGGAGTTCGAGCCAGATCTGATCTTCATGGATATTTCCATGCCGAAGATAGACGGCAAACAGGCAACAGCGGAAATTCGCAGGCTCGAGGTTTCAACTGGTCACCACGTTCCAATCGTTGCCCTGACGGCCCATGCCATGGCGGGGGATGATCAGGGAATTCTGTCAGCCGGCTTGGACCACTACCTGACCAAACCGCTACACAAGAACCGCATTCACCAGATGATCCTGCAACACCAACCCGATTGCGTCTGCTCGGTCGCAGACACCATGCCCGGCGCCAAAGCCCGGCGTGAGCGTGGCGCAAACCCGGACCCAACCTCGCCTGGCGGACTCTTCAGGCGATTAACACCGGGTTGCAAGTTCAAGTGACCTGGGTTTCAGGCCGCATATGGTCTGACGAAAACGGGCTTATCCGCTTCCGACAGATCAGGGCGGTATTCATAGCCGCCACTGTCGAAATCCAGCAGCGCCTTAGGATCGGTCAGGCGGTGTTGGATGACATACCGCGCCATGGCACCGCGTGCCTTTTTGGCAAAAAAGCTCACAATCTTTGGGGTGCCGCCCCTATCTTCCATGAAGACCGGTGTGATGACGCGCAGGTTCAGGGCATTCAAATCCACCGCACCAAAATACTCCTGACTGGCACAATTCACCAGAATGTCGCTGTTAATTTCGGCTCCTTGCGCGTTCAGTGCCTTGCTGAGCTGATCGCACCAGTATTCGTAAAGGTTCTTCCCTCTTCGGGTTTTCAGCTTGCTGCCCATCTCAAGCCGGTAGGGCTGTATCGCGTCGAGTGGCCGCAACACACCATAAAGGCCGGAAAGGATGCGCAAGTGGTCTTGCGCCCATAACAGCTCGTCTTCGTCCAGCGAAGCAGCTTCAAGCCCTTGATATGTGTCGCCAGCAAAAGCAAGCGCAGCCGGGCGTGTGACCTTGGCGTCGGGTGCATCCGAAAAAGCGCGATACCGGTCGCGGTTCAGGCGTGCCAGATCGTCGCTCAGGTCCATCAGTTTCTTCAGATCACCCAGCGTCAGGTTGCGAGCGGTTTTGGACAGCCGGATCGCATCCTCCTGAAAATCGGGCTGCGTTACCCCGACATTCCGCTCTGCCCAGTCCAGCCGTTTGGCCGGGGAAATCACGATCAGCATATCCGCCCTCTTTCTTGCCTGTTCGGGGGTATCTAGCCCGGCTCACGCAGCACGTCCAGAAAAGCGGCGCCAAACCTTTCGTGACGTCGATCACCCAGCACCTGTGCAATTCCACGGGGATCATCGGGGCGCAGTTGCGCAACTTTTGCCAATTGTGAGGCCGAGCAGGTCAGGGGCTTGTCGATCCCGGCTGGACCGCGCGACAGCAAAGACTGAACTTTCATCAAGCGGTCGTAAATCTCACCCTGATCGCGTCCAGCCAGCTTTCGCCGCGCCGGATGAACGCTTCTTGCTTCGCCCGCGATTACTTCAAGGAACGTATCGCCATAGCGTTCCAGCTTTTTGGCGCCAACACCGCCGATCCGGGCCATATCGTCCAGCGTTACAGGGCGCTTTTCAGCCATCTCGATAAGCGTGCGGTCGGGAAAGATCACATAGGCCGGAACACGTGCAGCTTCAGACAGGGCACGGCGTTTGGCCTTGAGCGCTGACAGCAGCGGGGCGTCCTCTTCGGAAACCATTGCCTTGACCGCAGGCCGACGTACCGCATTGCGCAACGTATCCTTGCGTAAGTTGATTTGCGCCTCGCCTTTCAGGATTGGTTTTGCCGCCTCGGTCATGCGCAATGCGCCGTGACGGTCGGGGTCGGGGCGGACCAGATCGTGGCCCATCATCTGCCGGAAAATGGCCTGCCATTGCGGGCGCGTCCAATCCTTTCCGATGCCAAAGGTGGACAAATCCTCATGGCGGCGGGCGCAGATTTTGTCGGTCTCGTTTCCCAACAGGATATCGATCAAATGGCCTGTACCGAACCACTCCTCGGTCCGCAGGATCGCGGACAGGGCCATACGTACCGGAGTTGTGCCGTCGAAAACTTCGGGCGGGCTGTCGCACAGATCGCATTTGCCGCAGCGTGCTATGGTCTCGCCAAAGTAACCTAACAATGTCTGACGGCGGCATTCCAAGGCTTCGGCCAGACCCAGCAAGGCGTTCAGGCGCGCATGATCGGCCATGCGGCGCTCGGGCGGCGCTAGACCCTCGTCAATTTGTGAACGCCGCAGGCGAATGTCATCGGGGCCGAACAGGGTCAGCGTTTCGGCCGGGCCGCCATCGCGTCCGGCACGTCCGATTTCCTGATAATAGGCTTCGATCGATTTGGGCAGGTCCGCATGGGCGACCCAACGGATATCGGGTTTGTCGATGCCCATGCCAAAAGCCACTGTGGCGACGACGATCAACCCGTCCTCAAGCGCGAAACGGGTTTCGACAATGCGGCGATCTTCGGGGTCCATTCCACCGTGATAGTAGCAGGCCGAGTGTCCCTCGGCGCGCAGGGCCTGAGCAATCACCTCGGTTTTGTTTCTGGTGCCGCAATAAACGATGCCGGACTGGCCTTTGCGCGCATCTGCGAAATCAAGGATCTGCTTGCGCGGCCCGTCCTTTGCGGCAAAGGCCAGATGAATGTTTGGCCGGTCAAATCCGCGCAGAAATTTGCGCGGCTCAATGCCATCGAACAGTTTTTCGACAATCTCATCCTGCGTTTCGGCGTCCGCCGTGGCGGTAAACGCGGCCAGCGGCACTTTCAGGGCGCGCCGCAACTCTCCGATCCGCAGGTAATCAGGGCGAAAGTCATGCCCCCATTGACTGACGCAATGGGCTTCGTCCACAGCGATCAGGCTGACGTTGATCCGACGGAGCATCCCAAGCGCAGACCCGGCAGCCAGACGTTCGGGCGCCATGTAAAGCAGCTTCAGCCGCCCGTCCTCCAGCGCATCCCAGACGGCCTCGGTTTCCTCGGGCGTGTTGCCGGATGTCAGCGCACCGGCCTCGACCCCGGCCTCTTGCAAGCCGCGTACCTGATCGCGCATCAGGGCTATGAGTGGAGATATAACCACCGTCACCCCGTCGCGGAGCAGGGCAGGCAATTGAAAACATAAGGATTTACCGCCACCCGTGGGCATGATCGCCATCACGTTTTCACCTGCCTTCACGGCGTCGACAATCTCTTCCTGCCCAGGGCGGAAGGCGTCGAATCCAAAGACATCTCGCAGCAAGGGTGCGGCGTCGAACATATGCGGGGGTGCCCTGTTTTAAGGTTTATCTGCTCTTAAGACAGGACAATCACATACTAAGATTCAGTGAACAAGTGGTCAGTAAAAATAGGGCGCGTTGTTGATAAGGATGATCCGCAAAGCATAGACGCCGATCAGCACCACCAGCGGGGTCAAATCCAACCCACCCATATTGGGTAGAACGCGGCGGATCGGCCCGTAAATAGGCTCTAAAATGCGATTTAACCCGTACCAGATTTGTGCAACCAGTTGTTGGTGCAGGTTGAGCACCTGAAAGTTAATCAGCCAGCTCATGATCACATGGGCCAGAATGATGAACCAGACAATGTCCAGGATCAGCAGCAGGATTTGGATCAGCGACAGCATGGGGTCTCCGTTTTCTTGTTGGTCGAGACCTAAGCACCCTTTCAGCAAAGAGCAAGTAGGCTGAACTCTGCGCTTGCGAATTGCCCCAAAGCCCCGTTTTATGACCACAACAAGAAAACAGGGGCAGAAATGGCAGAAATATCCAAGCGCAGGCGTATCTGGGGCTGGTGGTTCTTCGATTGGGCCAGTCAGCCCTATCACACCCTTTTGGTAACGTTCGTGTTCGGCCCTTATTTCGCAGGTGTCGCTGCGGAGTATTATCTGGCATCCGGCCTGGACGCAGGGTCTGCAGACGCACAGGCACAGGTGGTCTGGGCCAACTGCATGACCATAGTCGGTTTGATTATTGCCTTCGGTGCGCCGCTGATGGGGGCGATGGCTGATGTGTCGGGTCGGCGCATCCCCTGGATATTCGCCTTTTCCGTGATGTACGCCGTAGGTTCCGGCGCGCTTTGGTACACGATGCCCGATGGCTCGAACATGTGGTTGATGCTGTCTGCCTTCGGTCTGGGTTTCATCGGTGCGGAGTACGCCCTGATTTTCATCAATTCCCAACTGCCCGATCTGGGTGATGACAGCGAAGTGGGCGAAATCTCCGGCTCGGGCTTTGCTTTTGGCTATTTCGGTGGCCTGATCTCGCTGGCGATCATGCTTGCGCTGTTTGTGGAGCAGGCCAACGGCAAAACGCTGATCGGAATGGACCCCTTGTTTGGGCTGGATGCGTCGCAACAGCAGGGCACGCGCTTTGTTGGCCCGTTTACTGCTGGGTGGTTCATTCTGTTCATGGTGCCCTACTTCCTTTGGGTCCATGACGACGAACCGAAAAACAAAAAGGGCAGCGTTGCCGAGGCGCTGCGACTGTTGGCAAAATCAGTGTCTAACCTGCGCCATCGCACCAGTTTGGCCAGTTACCTGGGCTCATCCATGTTCTATCGGGATGCGCTGAACGGGCTTTACAGTTTTGGCGGGGTCTATGCCCGGCTGGTGTTGGAATGGGACCTGATCAAGATCGGTGTTTTCGGCATCGTCAGCGTTCTGGCCGCAGCGGCCTTTTCCTGGGTGGGCGGCAAACTGGATAAGAAATATGGCCCCAAGCCCGTGATTATCGTTGCGATCTGGGTGTTGATCCTTGTCTGCATCACCATCGTCTCAATGGATCGGTCCCAGATTTTCGGTATCGCCATGTCCGAAGGGTCAGGCTTGCCGGATGTGGTTTTCTTTGGCTGCGGTATCCTGATCGGAGGCATGGGCGGCATTCTACAGTCCTGTAGCCGGTCGATGATGGTCCGGCATACGGACCCGGCAACCCCCGTCGAGAGCTTTGGCCTTTATGGTCTGTCGGGTCGTGCCACCGCCTTTGCTGCGCCACTTCTGATCGGGATCGCCACCACGGTGACCGGTAGCGCTCGTCTGGGGGTGTCACCCATCGTTCTGTTGTTTATTCTGGGTCTATTCCTGATGCGCTGGGTGAGACCTGAAGGGGATCAGAGCAGATGAAAATAAAACGTTTTTTGATCGTTTTGGCTGCGCTTGCTTTTGCAGGCACTGCGGCGGCAGAACCGCTGGCAAAGCAGTTGTTCGGGGCACAGAAACAAGCTTCCCAGCAAAAACCGGCCGCTTTCGGCAGTTATTCGCGCGGATGTGCTGCGGGGGCAATTCAACTGCCTGAAACGGGGCCTACATGGCAGGCAATGCGCTTGTCGCGCAATCGCAACTGGGGGCATCCGCAGACGATTGACTACGTGCAGGACCTCAGCAGGTTTGCAGCCAGCCAGCCGGGATGGAACGGTCTCTATATAGGGGATATCAGCCAGCCACGCGGCGGGCCGATGACCTCGGGCCATCGCAGTCATCAGTTGGGGCTAGACATCGATGTCTGGATGTTGCCCGGCGATAACATGCGCCTGAGCCGCAAGTCGCGCGAAAACATCTCGTCCATCTCTCTTCGTCGTTCCAATGGCGCTTACGTCAACGGAAACTGGACCAAGCAGCATCATGCGCTATTGCGCGAAGCGGCAAAAGACAAGCGCGTCGCCCGGATCTTCGTGTTTCCTGGGGCCAAGGTTCAGATGTGCGACGATGAAAAGGGGAACCGCGACTATCTACGTAAGATAAGGCCCTGGTGGGGACATCACTATCATTTCCACGTGCGACTGAACTGTCCCAGAGGGTCAAAGGGCTGTGTGAATCAAGACCCACCCCCCAAGGGCGATGGCTGCGCTGAGGCCCGTCAATGGGTGCACAACATCCTGAACCCGCCGCCACCCGATCCGAATGCGCCGCCGCCGAAGAAACGCCGGGAATACGTTCTGTCCGACTTGCCGCAACAATGCTCCGCCGTTTTGCAATCCAACTGAGTGTAGCGCTGTTTCTTGCCCCGGTGGCCGCCGCGCTGGATGTGAAATCCGCAGCCCACCTGAATAGTTTCGTTTGGCGGCATCCAGCAAGCTGGTTTGGCGGGTTTTCAGCGCTTCACATCTCGGACGACGGACGCCATATGATTGCGCTTAGCGACCGGGCGCGGATCGTGACTGCGCTGATTGAGCGGAGCGAAGGCCATATCGCGGATATTCACGTTCTTGGTCAATGGCCGGTGCTGTCCAGCCAAGGACACATCATGAAAGGCGGCGTAGGTGACTCCGAAGGGATCGCAGTGACGCCGGATAGCGGGATATTCATCTCGTTCGAAGGGGTGCACCGTGTCGCCTATTACCCTGCGCAGGGCTCCAGCGCGCGCGTATTGCCACGCCCGAATGCGTTCCGGAACCTTGCCGAAAATGGTTCTTTCGAAGCTCTGGCCATTGATGGACGCGGCTGGCTTTACACTTTGCCGGAAAAGAACCGCACCGCTAAGGGGGACATTCCGGTTTACCGTTGGAATGGCGACACATGGTCGACCCCGTTTGTTCTGCCACAGCGTGGCGGCTTTAAACCCGTTGCCGCGGATTTCGGTCCCGATGGGCGGTTTTACGTTTTGGAACGCAAGGTATCCTTGGTCGGTTTCCGATCACGGCTGCGGCGATGGGTCGTGGTAAACGAGAACCCAGGCGCCGAGGAAACCCTGTTCGAAACCGGAACGGGCGCGCATGACAACCTCGAAGGATTGTCGGTCTGGCGCGACGGGCAGGGCCTGTTGCGCGCCACGATGATCTCTGATGACAACTTTCTGGCGGTGCAGCGGACCGAACTTGTGGAATACCTGCTGCCCGATTGACAGGGCGCAGGCAAAGGTCTAAAGGCACGGCTTGCCTTGGGACGGTCCCTTGGCCAAGTCGCCGCTACCTTGTCAAAACGGGCATCAAAACATGCAACGTAACTTTATTCCCGGCATTATTGCCATGGCCGCCATTGTTGTGGCCTCGAACATTCTGGTCCAGTTCCTGATCCTTGACGGGCTGCTGACTTGGGGTGCTTTCACCTATCCGCTGGCCTTTCTGGTCACTGACATCATGAACCGCGTCTATGGCGTTGGTCCGGCCCGCAAGGTCGTGTTTGCCGGATTTGTCACCGGTGTCATCTGTTCGCTGATCGGCAGCCAGATCATGTTGCAGGGTGACGGGTTCACCTATGCTGCCGTACCGCTGCGCATCGCCGTTGCATCGGGAACCGCTTTCCTGATCGCGCAACTGACGGATGTTACCGTGTTCAATTCCCTACGCGGTGGTCGCTGGTGGCGTGCGCCGCTGGTGTCGACGCTGGTAGGGTCGGCACTGGATACCGCGATCTTCTTCACGCTTGCCTTTTCGGCTTCGGTCACCTTCTTCGGCGCCAATGCCGACGCTGCAATCAACTGGGCGTGGGAACCTGTTCCTTTCATGCTGTCCGGCCCGATGGCACCGCTTTGGGTGACGCTGGCTTTTGCGGACTGGATGGTGAAGCTTTCACTGGCGCTGATCGCCCTGATCCCGTTCAAGGTGATCGTTGCGCGGCTGACTGCGCAGCCTGTGTAAAAAAACGCTTTGAGAATGGCACAACTTGTGGCACGCTTCTTTTCAACCGCAACAGATAGAAAAGGAGGTGATCCAGTGTCAAGAAAGAGATTGGAGAGAGGTGTCGGAACAACCGGGGGGATCGCCCGTTAGGGCAGCCCTTGGCGGAGCGCTCGCTCCGGCTGGTCGATTGATCTAACCGACCCGACCTCCTGAACTTTCGAAGGGCCGTCCTGCTGGGGCGGCCCTTTTTGTTCCCGTCACCTTCTGGGGGCGGTCAAAATTCACTATGCGCTGGGGCTGGCTGAGTTCGATCCAATGTTAGAACCCGATCGCGGCAAAGGCGTGAATACGTGTTGTCAAAGCTTCGGTGCCTGGCCGCGTGCACTTGATGTCTGGCAAAGCTGCCGAGCGGCCTGACCCGGATATCCTTCTTCCTCACTTTCATCGAACACGACATAGGCGGCATAAGCGAATCTGGGTGCCGTTTCGACCAGCTTGAGCCACCCGTTGCAAAGTTCCGGTTCGACAACGCGCCTTGGGAAATATCCGGCCGAGGGAACCGACCGAAGATATTGCAGGCCGAGGGTGCCTATGCCCAACTGAAGGCGCGGCGCATCAAGCCCTGGAAAGTTCAGCATATGATCGGCGCGAAACTCCGGGCCCCAGTCTATCAGGATATAAGCGTTACCCAGATCAGCGGGGAGGGCTTCCGGGCCGCTGCTGACAAGGACAAACTCGTCCTCGAAAAGCTGGAGCGCGGTCAAGCCAGGTGCGTTTCGCGGCCGGTACATGATGGCAAGATCCAGGTTGCCTTCCTCGATCTCGCGCGTGAGTGTTTCCGACGGGGCCGCTGTCGCCCGGATAGCGACGTCAGGTAGTGCCGCCATCAACTTGGGAAGGGCGTTGATCAGATAGCCGTCCCAAAGGCTTGGTGTTGCGCCGATTTCCAAAGCAGCTGCCATCGAGGCAGGCAGACCGGCATCCAGCTTGGCCTGGGTCCACGTTCGCACCAGAACCTGTGCATGTTTGAGGAAATGTCGACCGGCAATGGTCAAGGTCGCACCAGACTTGCTGCGTTCAAACACGGGCTGTCCAAGCTGTTGTTCGAGCGTTCGGATTCGCATGCTGACGGTCGATTGCGTAACATGGACCTTGTCCGCTGCATCAAGAAAAGTGCCGGTTTCAACGACCGCAAGGAAGGTTCGGGCGAGTTCAATATCCATCGTTCACCTATTTGAATATTCGATATTATTGGCGATATAAATTCGTTATTCAACGCTATGCGAATGTGCGATATACGCCTTGTAGCGCGAAAGTGCCCCCACCGGATCGGACCGCCAATCAACAGTTTTCATCGCAAAGTGGACAACCCGATCTGCGGAACAGGTGCAATCTGTCTGCCTTAGATAAGCCTCCGACACCCTAGCGCTGCACCAACCCCTCAATGGGTAAACCGCCCATTCCCTGATGGAGAACAAAATGAGTCGAGTTTCTGTTGTTGCTCTGCTCGCGTCATTCCTTGCCCTTCCGGCCGCTGCCTTGCCGGTAGGACTGGACACGGACGGTGATGGTCTGGCTTCGCTGACCGAGCTACAGACAAAGTACCCCGATATTACCAGTGAGAGCTTTGCCGAAATTGACACGGATGCCGATGGTTTCGTCAATGACGAAGAAATGGTCGCCGCGGTCGAGGCCGAGTTGCTTCCTGATCCCAAAGGTGACGAATAAGCCGGGGTTGCCAAGAACATGAGAAACCCCTCTCCACCCTACAGGTGGATGCTTGCCGGGATGGGTATCTGGTTAGTGCTGTCCCCATTTGTACTGTTCAGCCAGAAAACCCTAGCTCACGGTTCGTCTGACCGTGAGTCGCTCGCCTTCATGACGATCGGTATTGGTGTGTTGGTCATGTCAGGCGCTAGCGGCCGGGGCCACCTTCTCGCACGGGTGGCTCCGGTATTGGCGGTTGGGGCAATACTGATCGCCGCGCCGGAGGTGCTGCATTTTACCGGTCATGGTGTGGCAGTGGCAAATGCTTGGCTCACGGGATCTGCGCTGATCGCGCTCGCCGCTTGGGAGGCGCTGGCGAGCAACAGATTGCGTGCAATCCTGTAGGCTGGCGCGGGGCGGGCAACTGCCCCGCGTTTTCTTTTGGCTCCAAAATCTAAATGATCTCGTCCTCATCGAACATCGGATCGCCGTCAAGCTGGCTGGCAATCGTATCGACCCGCATTTCGACATCCGAGCCGGTCGTTTCAGCTATATGAAACAACGCGTCGCCTTCATGAACGACAGGCAGATTTGTACGCCCAACGATGATACCCGTGGTTTCGCAGATGATATCGGTCCTGAGTTCTCCGAACGGGTCGGAAATGCGTCCAAGCAGGTCACCAGCGGCGACGTATTCTCCGGCGGCTTTGAAAGTCCGCAACAGGCCACCGGCGGGCGCGCGCATCCACGAACTTGACCTGACATGGACAGGCTTTTCGCGCACAGCGGCGATGCCACGCTTGGCAACCATTCCCTTTGCGTTCATCACCCGAAGGATGCCTGCAACCCCCGCCCGCGCAGACAGTTCGTCGAAACGCAGACCCTCACCACCTTCGAACAGCAGGATATCCACACCACGCTCTTGCGCGGCCTTGCGCAGTGACCCGTCGCGCAGCTTTGAAATCAGCACAACAGGCGCACCGAACGCATCAGCGTATTTGAGGGTGACATCCGAAGCCGGAGAGACGCGGATCTGCGGCAGATTGGTGCGGTGTATCGCGGCAGAATGAAGATCAATCCCCAGGTCCGACCGCTCGACGATCTCGGTCATGAAAAGATGCGCCAGCCGACCGGCCAGCGACCCTCCTTCGCTGCCGGGGAAGGATCGGTTCAGGTCGCGCCTGTCAGGAAGGTATCGGGAATGTGTCATGAAACCAAAGGCATTCACGATCGGGATAACCAGCAAGGTACCCGCAAGCTTGTCAAGCTGTGGCGCCCGAAGCAGCCGCCGTGCGATCTCCACGCCGATCACCTCATCGCCGTGAACGGCGGCACTGACAAACAGGACCGGTCCGGGGCGGCGGCCGTGAACCACGTGTACTGACATGCTCACTGGGGTATGATCCGACAGCACGCTGACCGGCAAATCCAGAGTGGTTCGTGTACCGGGCGGTACGCGAAAACCCCCGATTTCAAAGGGACCGCGCATCGCCTCTACCCACGGCCTCGTGTCTTCGTGTTGCCTTTGGCCGCATTCTTTTCGAGAAATTCGATGATTTTGCCCGCGACATCGATGCCGGTGGCCTTTTCAACGCCTTCAAGCCCGGGTGAGGAGTTCACTTCCATAACCACGGCACCGTGATTGGCCCGCAGCATATCGACACCACAGACATTCAGGCCCATCGCTTTGGCCGCACGCACGGCTGTCGAGCGTTCCTCGGGCGAGATTCTGATGGGCTTGGCGCTGCCACCCCGATGCAGGTTTGATCTGAACTCGCCCTCGGCCCCTTTTCGTTGCATCGCCGCGATCACCTTTCCACCGACCACAAGCGCACGAATATCCGTGCCGCCTGCTTCCTTGATGAACTCCTGTACCATGATGTTGACCTTGGCACCGCGAAACGCCTCGACCACGGATTTTGCCGACCGGTTTGAATCCGCAAGCACCACGCCGATGCCCTGCGTGCCCTCCAGCAGCTTGACCACCAGCGGAGCGTCCCCTGCCAGTTTGAGAACTTCGTCGGTCTGTTTCGGGTCATGCGCGAAGGTGGTGACCGGCAATCCGATCCCGTCACGTGCCATCAGCTGCATGGACCGCAACTTGTCACGGGATCTGCCAATTGCAACCGACTCGTTGAGCGGAAAGACACCCATGATTTCGAACTGCCGCAACACGGCCAGCCCATAGAATGTGACCGAAGCGCCGATCCGTGGGATCACCGCGTCATAGCGCCCAAGCTTCTTACCGTCGTAATAAACCTCGGGTCGGCGCGACGCGATATTCATGTAACAGCGTAGCGTGTTCACGATATCCAACTGGTGCCCGCGTTGTTCAGCAGCCTCTTTCAGACGCTGGTGGGAATACAGGTTTGGATTCCGGGCAAGCATGACAAGCTTCATTGATGTCGTCCTTCTGCGTCCTTGGATCTTGTCTTGCTTTTCATCTTTTTCGGATCTTTTCGTGCATCCAGAAGATATGAGTGGCCGGGATCGACAAGGATCCCACGCCTGCGAATGGCGGTACGGCCAAGGATCAGATCAAACTCCATCCTCGCGCGATTGGCCAGCGAAACGTCGATTAGCCACCGATGCCGTCCAAGCAGAAGCTGTGTTCTGACGATCAACCGGCGTTCCGGAATGCCACCAGTGTTCTTGATTTCCCGCTCGTCTACAACCCGCGTACGCACCCGGCCCGATGACCGGCGGTTATGGACCGGGATCATGAACTCGACCCATCGTTCGCCATCAACCTCGAACACGGTCTGGTCCACGGCATGCAGGGCTGCGGTTCTGGCACCTGTGTCTATCTTTGCCGGAATATGCTCGATCCCGAAATCAGGCAGGCTGATCCGCTCGCGCCATCCTATGACTTCGGGGTATCCTGTTTGTTTGACCATGGCGACTAAGCCACGCTGTCATCATTGGCGCGCCGGTAATTCACAAACGAATTCGCGCTCATTACAACGTAAAAACTATCCATATCGATTAACACGTACCCAAGTTCAAAAAGCGCGATCGACAGGGCGCGGATATCTGTTTCATACAAACGCCTGCGCCTGGCGATCCGACGCACCAGCTTGTCCGGAATGCGATACCGTCCGCTGACCTTGCCGCCAAACTCCTGATCGTACAAGGCGGCCAGACGTTCGGCTGCGGCTGATATCCAGTCATTTTCCTGCATGCACTTTCTTACAAATCAGAAATTTTTTTGTCTATAGGCAAATATTTTCTGTTATATGGGTGAAAGTAAGAAACTTTTACCCCCACAGGTCGGCGGATGAGCGATACGGACTCCTTACCAAGGGAAACAGGGACGCAGCTTCAGCTGGCGTTGGAAAATCGCGACGGGGCGGCGCTGGCAGACCTGCTTGATCCGCTTTCGCTCAGCGATGCCTTGCGGGAATTGCTCAACCTGCCCGTTGACCAGCGAAGCGCCGCGCTCTCGTTGCTGCCGCCGGAACGTGCGGCCGAACTGGTCGAAGAAGCGCCAAACGCGCTGGCGGTCGATCTTGTTGAACGCATGTTTTCCGATCAGGCCGCCGAAATTATCCTTGAGCTGGATTCCGACATTCAGGCGGATGTCATCGGGGAACTTGAAGACGCCGATGCAGAAGCGATCCTTGCCCGGATGAATCCGGAAGATGCGGCGGATGTCCGGCGACTGGTCGAGTATGACGACGATGTCGCCGGTGGTCTGATGGTGGCCGAAGCCTTTACCTTTTCCGATGGTGATACAGTCGGAAAGGTTCTGCGGCGTTTCGCTCATGAAGAGTACGACCTTGAACGTTACCGTGGCCAGCACCCTTACGTTTTGAATTCCGATGGCGTGCCTGTCGGGGTGCTTTCATTACGTAGCCTGCTGTCCACACGGCGAAGCATCAAACTCACCGATATCATGGTGCCCCCTATCACGGTTCCGGCCAGCATGCCGCTGGAAGAACTGGAGGACCTTTTCGATGAGCACCCTTTTCTTGGGTTGCCGGTTGTCGAAACGGACAGGAATCTTGTGGGTGTCGTTTCCCGCTCTGCCGTGAATGAGGCCCTGCTGAAGCGCGCGGAATCGGCAAGCCTGAAACGCCATGGTGTCTTTGGAGACGAACTGCGATCGATGCCTTTGCCGCTCAGGGCGCGGCGGCGGCTTCAATGGCTGTCGGCCAACATCGTGCTCAACGTAATCGCGGCCAGCGTGATTGCCGCCTACGAACAGACCCTTTCTGCCGTGATCGCTCTGGCTGTGTTCCTGCCGATGGTCTCGGATATGAGCGGTTGTTCCGGCAATCAGGCCGTTGCGGTCAGCATGCGCGAGCTGTCGCTTGGTCTGGTCCGGCCCATTGATGCTATGCGGGTCTGGCTAAAAGAGGTTTCGGTCGGCATCATCAACGGCTGTGTCCTTGGCCTGCTGATCGGACTCGTTGCCTGGATGTGGAAAGGAAACCCGTTTCTGGGTTTGGTGATTGGCGGCGCGCTGGGTTTGAACACGATCATCGCGGTATCGATCGGTGGCGTTCTGCCTTTGCTGTTAAAGCGCATCGGTCAGGACCCGGCGGTCGCCAGTGGCCCTTTGCTGACAACGATCACAGACATGGCAGGGTTTTTCCTGGTCCTGAGCCTTGCAACAGCGATGATGCCGCTCCTGAATTAGTGTTTTTCATGCACCCCGATCAACACAGGGGTCGGGCGCTCAACCACGAGGAAGACATGACGATCTCAAGCATTGTCAAAACGCAGAACCTTAAAAAGCCGCCATTTTGCGACACTGACACAACGGTGTTCGATGCGGCCGTCACCATTGCGTTGCTGGATGTGAACGCGCTGGCGGTTCTCAGCGAAGGGAAGCTGGTCGGGATAATCACGGATCATGACGTGCTGCTGTGCCTGGCGGATTCCGGCTCAGCTTTCTACAAGCAGACAGTGGGTGACTGGATGACGGAAAAACCTGTCACCTGCGCGCTGGGCTCGAAGTTGTCCAATGGTCTTAATCTGATGGCCAAACACAAAATCCGAAATCTTGTCGTAACTCAGAATGGAAAAGCAATTGCCATCGTCAGTAGTAAAGAAATCCTGGCACGGGTGCATGAGGAAGACGAGTTGGAGCTGAATGTGTTGCGTGACATCGCCCGCGGTGCTCAGGGCCAATCAATAGCCTGACACCCCGGTTCCATGTCTGCTCACTCTACATTCAGGGCCGCTATGGAAAGTCACTGTTAAAGATGGAAATGCTGACTTTCCAGGTGCCATCCGTCTGGCGTTTCAGGACGTTCACAAACTTCCCTTTCTCTGGCGGGTCAGAATCAGCGATAGCAAAAGACCCGACCTGATAGGCGGTATCTCCATCCACACTGAAATCGATCAACTCATTTGTATGCGTTCCACCGGTGTTTTCTTTAATTCTTTCCCGATAGGCTGCGATGAACGCCTCGCGCCCGCGCAGCAGGGGTTCTCCGGGCGCCAACAACATGACGTCTTCGGTAAAGAACGCAGCGCAGCCAGCAGCATCGCCTCGGTTAAATGCCTGATTGTACGCTTCATCAAAGTCTTCGAGCACGCGCCTCATATCCATGACGATCCCTTTCACAACCAACATTCACGAAAGATCGTTGCAGCCCTTCGCGCATTCGATTCTGCATAAGTAACGCAATATGGCCACAGCGTTGGCGGCACCTGACGTTAAATGAGCTGGGCTTGGAATACCTGACGGCGAACGCAACTGATGCGAACGGACGTCCCAGCCACCGCCAGGATTCTGCATTGCGCGAACTGCCAAAGCAGGCTTGATCGCACATATGCACTGCGCTAGGCACCGAGGATGAGGAGACTTGCTGAAATGCTGTGCCGCTATGGCTTACGCCCGCCCGCTTGTTGCGGGTTTCCGACGGCTCGGGTCAGGATCGCGACTCTTCCTTTTTATTCGCCCAAGTCACCAAGCTGACACTGACATGCTGCGCATCACCGAAGATATTGCTCTGCAAGACTGGGAAATGACCGAAAGTTTTGTACGATCGTCCGGTCCCGGAGGGCAGAATGTCAACAAGGTGTCGACCGCAGTCGAGCTGCGCTTCGAAGCGGTACGCTCACCGTCCTTGCCCGATCCGGTCAAGGCCCGGCTAAAGCGACTGGCCGGGCGACGCTGGACCAAAGATGGCGCAATCATCATTCAATGTGAGGAAACACGCTCGCAGGCCCGCAACCGTGAAATCGCGCGCGCGAGGCTGGCAGAACTGATCGCCCGCGCGCTGGTCAAACCCAAACGGCGGATCGCAACGAAACCGACCTATGGTTCGGTCAAGCGTCGACTTGCCGCGAAAAAGGCGCGTGGCGACGTCAAGGCGCTGCGGGGCAAGGTGTCTGAAGATTGATCTGGCATCTTGCCGGGGCGTTGATAGTCTGGCCCGCAAAGGCTGCAAAAGGGCAACGTCATGAGGCTGGAGGGAAAAACCGCAATCGTCACCGGTGGTGCATCGGGTTTTGGCGCGGGGATCGTGCAGAAATTCCTGGCCGAAGGCGCACGCGTCATGATCGCGGACATCAATGGTGACGCAGCCGCTGATATGGCGGGGCAACTTGGGGCCGGGGTATTGGCGCACCAGGTCGACGTCGGCAATAGGGCTTCAGTTCAAAAGATGGCGGACACGGCACTCGCCGCCTTTGGGGCGCTCGATATTCTGGTAAACAACGCAGGTGTCACCCACTTGCCAACCCCTCTGGAAAATGTCACCGAGGATGATTTCGACCGGGTCTTCAAGGTGAACATGAAGTCCGTCTATCTGACCGCCCGGGCATTTGTTCCCCATATGAAGGCGCGCGGCGCGGGTGCAATTCTGAACGTAGCCTCGACGGCGGGCCTGTCTCCGCGCCCGAATCTGAACTGGTACAACGCGTCCAAAGGGTGGATGATCACTGCAACCAAGACCATGGCGGTCGAACTGGCCCCAACCGGCATACGCGTGAACGCGATCTGCCCAGTGGCGGGCGAAACACCGCTGTTGAAATCTTTCATGGGCGAAGACACGCCCGAGATCCGCGCCAAGTTCCTGGCGACCATCCCACTGGGACGGTTTTCAACACCCGAAGATATGGCCAACGCCGCCTGTTTCCTGTGTTCGGACGAGGCCAGCATGATCACCGGCACCGCGCTCGAGGTCGATGGCGGCCGATGTATCTGATCCGATCTTCATCTGGCCAAAAATATCCCCGCCAGAGGCAGCGCGCGCCCGCGCGCTTCCCCGCACCAATCCCGAGTTCAAGATGATCCCTGGACCAAGAAACCTGATTACCGATGTCCCCGGCCTGGCAGTTGGAAACGCTCAGGACGATGCGCTGAAGTCCGGGACCACGGTCCTCACGGCAGATAAACCGTTCGTTGCGTCGGTCCATGTGATGGGCGGGGCACCGGGTACGCGCGAAACCGATCTGCTTGCGCCTGATAAAACCGTCACAGGGGTGGACGCGCTGGTTCTGTCCGGCGGATCGGCCTTTGGACTGGACGCCTGCTCGGGTGTTTCAGATGCGATGTGGGCTGAAGGGCGCGGGTTTCCCGTCAGTTCAGCGAAGGTTCCGATCATTCCCGGCGCGATCCTGTTTGACCTGCTCAATGGCGGTGCAAAGGATTGGGCGGAAAACCCCTATCGTGCGCTGGGGCGGGCTGCTTATCTGGGCGCTTCAAAAGATTTTGATTTGGGGTCCGTCGGGGCGGGCACCGGGGCGTTGGCCGCAATGCAGAAGGGCGGGCTTGGCTCTGCCTCGTCCATTCTGCCTGATGGAGTCACGGTCGGGGCCCTCGTTGCGGCGAACCCGCTGGGCAGTGTCACAACACCGGGTGACCGGCATTTCTGGGCAGCCCCCTTCGAAGTTGGCGATGAATTTGGCGGGCTGGGCCCCGATATGTCGCCGGATCAAAGCCGGATCCGCCGCAGCCGCAAGGCGTTGGCCATGAGTCCAGCGGAACCCGAACAGACAAACACGACCATCGCCATTGTCGCCACCGATGCCGTTCTGACCAAACCACAATGCCAGCGCCTTGCAGTAGCGGCGCATGACGGAATCGCGCGGGCCATCCTGCCTGCCCATACCCCCAACGACGGCGATTTGGTCTTTGCCCTCAGCACAGCAGCACGTCCGTTGCAGTCAGAGGCCGATCTCACTCTGATCGGGCACGCGGCCTCGCTGTGCCTGTCCCGGGCCATTGCGCGGGCGGTCTATCTGGCGACCCCGGCGGAAGGAGACCTGTTGCCCTGCTGGACCACTGTACATGACTTAAGTTAAGGACACACCATGTGTCGCAGTGGCACTGTAGATGCGCGCGGCAATCCGCGCGTTGACACTTTTATGCGCCGGGGGTCCATTCGGTGCAGCCAATTTGTATCGGAGCACAAGCTATGAATCGTATCCTCACTATCGCAATCGCTGGCCTGCTGGCGCTGCCCGCTCATGCCGAAGGCGATGCCGAAGCCGGTGAGAAAGCTTTCAACAAATGCAAGTCCTGCCACATGATCGCTGATCCGGCCGGAGAAGTCATCGTCAAAGGCGGAAAAACCGGCCCCAACCTCTATGGCGTCGCTGGCCGCACTGCCGGAACCTACGAAGACTTCAAATATGGCGACAGCATCGTCGCAGCCGGTGAGAAGGGTTTGGTCTGGGATGAGACGTCCTTTGTGGAATACACGCAGGACCCTAAGGGCTTCCTGCAATCTTATTTGGACGACACCGCTGCCAAGTCGAAAATGACCTTCAAGCTGAAAAGTGGCAGTGAAGACGTCTTTGCCTATATAGTCAGTGTATCAGGCGAATAAACGCTAGCATTGTGCACCCACGCACAAGGACCAAAGGCCGCAGCCCCTGCGGCCTTTGGTGCGATTGATACCAGTGTAGAACAGCGCCACTTTGGTATCTGACGGCAAACCGCAGAGTGTGCCGCAACGCCAAGCCGACCCGGCAATAGCTAAACCCAACATCAGCGCCCGTCAGGCGGATTGGCAGCAGGAGAGGACAGATGGGCATTATGATCCCGGCTTGGGTTGATGGTGAATTGACCCCGGTAGACAAACTTGAAGCTCACGAAAAGGGCCTCAAGCACAAGGCCGTGTCGGTGTTTGTCGTAAGGGGCACCGAGATTTTGTTGCAGCGCCGGGCGCTGGGCAAATACCACACGCCCGGCCTGTGGGCGAACACTTGCTGCACGCATCCCGACTGGGACGAAAGCTCCTCAACCTGCGCCGTGCGCCGCTTGAACGAAGAGCTGGGGATCACAGGTCTTTACCCTGAATACCGTCACCGTTTGGAATACCACGCCGATGTTGGGAACGGCATGGTGGAAAACGAAGTTGTCGACGTTTTTCTGGCCCATGTGCGCGGACCGCTGAAAATCGCACCTAATCCGGACGAAGTCATGGATATCCGCTGGATCGACTACCATGACCTGTTGGCCGAAGTGGCCCGCCACCCGGACCGGTTTACACCGTGGCTCAAAATCTACCTGCACAACCATGCGGACACGATTTTCGGCCCGGACCTGATCATTTCTGCCAAATCCTGACGCACTCCGAAAATCCCTGCCTTGCAAGGGCGGCCCAAGCCGCCTAAATCAACGCGTCATGGCCAAGCAGAAGACAGACCCGAATTACAAGGTAATCGCCGAAAACCGGCGCGCCCGCTTCGATTACGCAATCGAAGAGGACATTGAATGTGGCATCATCCTGCAAGGGTCCGAGGTCAAATCCCTGCGCGCGGGCGGCTCGAACATCGCCGAAAGCTATGCCACGGTCGATGACGGAGAGCTCTGGCTGGTCAACAGCTATATCGCGCCGTATGAGCAGGCCAAGATGTTCAAGCACGAAGAACGTCGCCGCCGCAAACTGCTGGTGTCCCGCAAGCAGATGTCGAACCTGTGGAACGCGACGCAGCGCAAGGGCATGACTCTGGTGCCGCTGGTTCTGTATTTCAACCACAGAGGACTGGCCAAGGTTAAAATCGGCATCGCCAAGGGTAAGAAAACCCACGACAAGCGCGAAACTCAGGCCAAGCGTGACTGGTCAAGGCAGAAGCAGCGCTTGTTGAAAGATCACAGCTAGAACGCCATCGCCGCTTGAACCGCCCGTTGCCAGCGATCATAGGCCGCGTCGCGTTCGGCTTGTTCTTGCGTTGGCTCGAACCGGCGGTCCAGCGCCCATGTTTGGGCAAAACCGGCCTGATCCGGGTATATCCCGGCTTTCATACCTGCCAGCCATGCGGCGCCAAGGGCGGTCGTTTCCTGCATAACCGGGCGATCCACCGGGGCACCCAGACAATCTGAAAGACCTTGCATTGTCCAGTCAGATGCACTCATCCCGCCATCGACGCGCAGGATGACATCCGCCTCGGCCCCCCAGTCGCCCTGCATGGCGTGCCACAGGTCGCGGGTCTGAAAGGCGATGCTTTCCAGCGTGGCACGGGCAATCTCGGCCCGGCCGGAATTGCGCGTCAGACCGAACATCGCACCGCGGCAATCCGGCTTCCAGTAAGGAGCCCCAAGGCCCGTGAATGCGGGCACCAGGATCACATGCTGGTTCGGGTCGGCCTGCGCTGCCAGATCGCCGCTTTGCGGGGCCGAATCGATGATCTGCAACGCATCGCGCAGCCATTGCACGGCGGCCCCGGCGATAAAGATCGACCCTTCCAGCGCATAGGTGCGCTGACCGTCCAATTGGTAAGCGATTGTCGTCAGAAGACGGTTTTTCGATTCAACCGGCTGCGCGCCCGTGTTCAGCAGTGCGAAACAGCCCGTGCCATAGGTTGATTTCATCATACCGGGCTGGAAACAGGCCTGACCGATGGTGGCCGCCTGCTGATCGCCTGCCACACCCAGAATGGGGATGTTCCCGCCAAGCAAGGTGGTTGCGCCGAAATCCGAGGCGCAATCCTGCACGTTAGGCAACATATGAACGGGTACATCCAGCAACTCGCAAATCTCAGCACTCCAGGCGCCTTTGTGAATGTCGAACAGCAGGGTGCGGGCGGCGTTGGTGGCGTCAGTGGCATGGACACGACCTTCGGTCAGACGCCAGATGAGGAAACTGTCGATGGTGCCGAACAGCAACTCTCCGGCCTCAGCCCGCGCGCGTGCGCCTGAAACGGTGTCCAGCAGCCATTTGACCTTGGTGCCCGAGAAATAAGGGTCCAGCAGCAGGCCGGTCTGGGCGGTGACGTCATCCTCACACCCGGCCTGCTTGTATCGGGCGCAGATTTCGGCGGTGCGGCGGTCCTGCCAGACAATCGCGTTATGGATGGCCTTGCCGGTCTGCTTGTCCCAGACCACGGTGGTTTCACGCTGGTTGGTGATGCCGATACCGGTGATCTGGTCAGCCGAAACACCGGCGCTTTCCATCACCTCGCGACACACATGCAGAACGCTGGACCAGATATCCTCGGGGTCGTGTTCAACCCAACCTTCTTGCGGGAAATGCTGGGGGAACTCCTGCTGAGCGGTGCCAACACGGTTCATCTGCCCGTCGAACAGGATCGCGCGCGAGGACGTGGTGCCCTGATCAATTGCTAAAACATAGGTCATGTCCGCTCTCCCCCGGTGTCATTTTGCGCGACTTTAGCGCAAACAACGGCGCCGGGGCCAGAGCAGAAATCAGACCGGATCGACGGGAATATTGTCGATCAGGCGGACGCCATCGGCCCAGGCCGTGACGAACAAGCGCGCGGGTTTGCAGGCATTGGGCAGGCTTTCCAGCGTCTCGGCGCAGCGCAGATCGATATATTCCACCTCGGTAAAACCAGCGTCCAATAATGCGGCTTTTGCGTCTTGCGCCAGCACCGTGAATTCCTTGCCAGCGGCAAGCTTATCCGCCACCCGCCGCATGACCTCGTTCATGCGGGACGCGACCTTTACGCCCTCGGGCGACAACAGCAGATTGCGCGACGACATCGCCAACCCCGAAGGCTCGCGCACGGTTGGGCAGCCAACAACCTCGATGGGAATGTCCAGATCGCGGGCCATGCGGCGCACCACCAGCAGCTGCTGGTAGTCTTTTTCCCCGAAATAGGCTCGATCCGCCTGCGTTTGCAGGAACAGCTTGGCCACTACAGTTGCCACGCCTTCGAAATGGCCGGGGCGGAAAGGGCCTTCCATCATGTCGGTCAAACCGGCCACGGATACCGTGGTGGAAAAGCCGTCGGGATAGATTTCCTGAAGGTCCGGCACATAGATCGCATCCACGCCATAAGGGGCCAGCTTTTGCGCGTCTTCATGTTCCGTGCGGGGATAGTTCGCCAGATCTTCGGGGTTGTTGAACTGCTTGGGGTTCACAAAGATCGTCACGATCACCCGGTCACAGTTTTCCTTTGCGGCCTGCGCCAGCGACAAATGCCCTTCGTGCAGTGCGCCCATTGTCGGTACAACGCCGATAACGTCACCTGCGCGGTGCCATTCTGTCGTCTTGGTTCGCAGTTCCGCCAGCGAGCGCAGGATCGGCGCGGTCACGTCTTTGGTCCTTTCGCCGGAGCCTGAACAGCAAAGACATGTTCGTCCGCCGGAAATGTCCGCGCACGCACTTCGGCCGCGTATTCTGCGATGGCGGCTTCGGCCAACGGGCCAAGCTCGGCATAGCGTTTGACGAATTTGGGTTTGAAGGCGGTGAAAAAGCCGACCATGTCATCGACGACCAGAATCTGACCGTCACAACCGGCGGACGCTCCGATTCCGATGGTGGGGATGGCAACCTGTTCGGTGATCCTGTCGGCCAGACCTTGCGGCACTTTCTCAAGCACCACGGAAAACGCGCCAGCCTCGGTCACGGCGCGGGCGTCTGCCATGACGGTTTCGGCCTGTTCGTCACGCCCCTGCACCTTGTAGCCGCCCAGTGTGTTGATCGATTGCGGCGTCAGACCGATATGGGCCATCACCGGGATGCCGCGCCTGACCAGAAAGCGGATGGTTTCGGCCATCTCGACACCGCCTTCCAGCTTGGCTGCCCCCGCACCTGTTTCCGCCATCAGCCGCGCCGCGTTGCGAAACGCTTGTGCCGGGCTTTCCTCATAGCTGCCAAACGGCATGTCGATAACCATCATCGCCGTGCTCAGCCCGCGTGCGACGGCCTGACCGTGCAGGATCATCATCTCCATCGTGACACCAAGGGTGGATTCCAGCCCGTGCAAAACCATCCCGACGCTGTCCCCCACAAGAACAAAGTCACAATGCGTGTCCATCAGGCGCGCCATAGGCGTCGTGTATGCGGTCAGCGAGACCAGAGGCACGCCGCCTTTTCGGGCTCGAATATCTTCGGCGTTCGGGGCCTTTTTGCGGGCGGTGGCGCTCATGGTTGGCTCCTGCAGTGCATATGTTGCAGTGCGGCATAGCAGATCAGCCGGGGCCAAAGAAACCCCGGTTGCGCGAACATTCCCTTGATTGACCTCAGGTTTAAAGGAACACTGCCGATAAAACGGCCCGGAAAACATGGGCGCAGATTTTCAGTTGGGAGAGTTCACATGACAAAACACGTGCTTCGGACATTCGCGTCGACCGTGGCGATCGGCGCCAGCCTGTTGGCAACGCAGGTTTTGGCCAAATCCGACATCACCATCGCCATGCAGCTGGAACCCCCGCATCTAGATCCGACCAGCGCAGCAGCTCAGGCCATCGATTCGGTTGTCTACACCAACATTTTCGAAGGTCTGACCCGTTTCATGGGCGACGGTTCGGTCGTGCCCGGCCTTGCGGAAAGCTGGGAGATTTCCGAAGACGGCAAAACTTATACCTTCAAACTGCGCGATGGCGTGACCTTCCATGACGGCACGACCATGGATGCCGAGGATGTCAAATTCAGCCTTGACCGGGCCACGGCCGAGGACAGCGCCAACGCGCAGAAAGCATTGTTTGCAGGGATCGAAAGCGTCGAGGCCGTGGATCCGCTGACAGTCAGGATCACCCTGGCCGATCCGAACGGTAACTTCCTGTTCAATCTTGCCTGGGGTGACGCGGTGATCGTCGCGTCTGAAAGCATCGAGACCATCAAGACAAGCCCGGTTGGTACCGGCGCTTACACCTTTGGTGACTGGGTTCAGGGCGACAGCATAACACTGAACCGCAACCCCAATTATTGGGGCGATCAACCCGCTTTAGAGACTGCGACGTTCAAATTCATCTCAGACCCGACAGCCGCTTTTGCGGCCATGATGGCCGAAGATGTGGACGTGTTCGACAACTTCCCGGCACCGGAAAACCTGCCCCAGTTTGAAGCTGACCCGCGGTTTCAGGTTCTGGTTGGATCGACCGAGGGTGAAACGATCCTGTCCACCAACAACAAACAGCCGCCATTCAATGATATTCGTGTCCGGCAGGCGTTGGCCCATGCAATTGACCGGCAGGCCATAATCGACGGCGCCATGTTCGGATACGGCACCCCGATCGGGACACACTTCGCGCCACACAACCCCGCTTATGTCGATCTGACGGGCCAGTCTTCTTACGATCCCGAAAAGGCCAGGACTTTGCTGGCAGAGGCGGGATTTGAAAACGGGTTCGAGACAACTCTGCACTTGCCACCGCCATCTTATGCGCGCCGGGGCGGTGAAATTATCGCCGCACAGCTGGCCGAGGTCGGCATCACGGCTGAAATCATCAATGTGGAATGGGCCCAGTGGCTGGAATCGGTGTTCAAAGGCAAAGAGTTTGGCCTGACCATCGTCAGCCACACCGAACCGATGGATATCGGCATCTATGCGCGGCCCGACTATTACTTCCAGTATGACAGCATCGACTTTCAGACGCTGATGGAGACGCTGAATACCACCACCGACCCCGAGGCACGGACCCGTCTTCTGGGTGAGGCACAGCGCCTCATCTCGAACGATTATGTCAACGGGTACCTGTTCCAGCTGGCCAAGCTGGGCGTCGCCAAGGCAGGTGTTCAGGGCCTGTGGGAGAACGCTCCAACTGCGGCTATCGACCTGACTGCCATTTCCTGGTCGGAATGACACCAGTTGGCTGGGCCTGTTTGACGGGCCCAGCCTCACCATTGCGAAATGCGTTTCTTAACGATCATGAATAGCTTTGTTGCCGGAATCCTTCTTTTTCTTTTCGCGTCTGTCCTTCCCGGCGCAGGTTTTGCGCAGGGCTTGTTCCAAGGGCAGCAGGACACGCTTGTGGGAACCCCGGACAACCCGCTGCAAGTCGGGGTTGGTATCAAGATCGACCAGATTACCAGCGTCGATCAGCAATCGGAAAACTATGGTGCCGTGGTTGTTTTGCGGTTCGAATGGACAGACCCGGAGCTGGCGTTTGATGCGGAAAGCCTTGGTCGTGATTTTCGGGTTTTTGAACCGCCCGCTTTCGTGAAATACGCCGCTGAGCTGGATGTGGTAACCCCGGCTTTTGTTATCCACAACCAACAGTCCAATCGATGGATTCATGAATCCGCAGTTGCCGTGCGTCATGATGGTCACGTGACTTTTGTCGAAAAATCCTCGCTAACCTTGCAGGCTCCGCATTTCAACTTTCGCAAATACCCGTTCGATACGCAGGAATTTCACTTCGAAGTCGTATCGGTGTTTCCGTCGCAATTCGTTCTCTATCACGCGCTTGATGAATACTCCGGTCTGGGTGACATGCTGGGCGAAGAGGAATGGATACTTGGCAATGCCAGGGCTCTGACGTCAACGACGACCGGTTTGTCGGGCAACGAAAGCGACCGGGTCGAACTTGTCTTCGAAGGCACCCGGCACCTGACATATTACACCATCCGCATTTTCCTGCCGATGCTGGTGCTGATCACGGTGGGATGGGCGCTTTTCTTTCTGGATGAATACCGAAAACGGATCGAGATCGCAGGCGGCAACCTGTTGGTCTTTGTGGCCTTCAACTGGGCCATTTCCGCTGACTTGCCCAAGCTTGGCTATCTGACGTTTCTGGATTTCATTCTGCAATGCATGTTCCTGATGACAGGAACGATTATCGTCTTCAGCGTGATGTTGCGTAAATTGAAAGTTTCCGGTCGGGAAGAGACGGCCAGAAAGCTCGACAATTACGCGATCAAATGGATTTACCCGTTGGGATATGCCGCCATCATCGGCTATGCCGTCGTTGTCTTTCTGATGACGTCTTAGGCGCCGAATCCCACATCTATGTGGTTCTGAAATCGCGTGTATAGCTTTGGCTACCGGCTGTTCTGACCCTTGTCGGCGCAGCAGGACGGCGTGGCGGACACCGCGCACTGCCAACAACAGTAAAAATCGCAAGATTAAGCAGGCCCTGCTGATTGTCGTGGTGTCTGATTCAACACAACAGATGTCGGATTCAAGAGTATCCAAATTCGGTTATTTCGCGGATTCTGAAAAAAAAGGTCCGATTCATGCGATACTCTGGTTTCAAGGTCATCAAAGAGGCTCTTACCGGGCACAAAGGGTGGACACCGGCCTGGCGCGAGCCAGAGCCCAAGCCACATTACGACATCGTCGTCATCGGCGGTGGCGGTCATGGCCTATCTACGGCGCATTACCTGTCCAAGGTATTTGGCCTCCGCAATGTGGCGGTGATTGAAAAAGGTTGGATTGGTGGCGGCAATGTCGGGCGCAATACAACCATCATCCGCTCCAATTACCTGCTGGACGGCAACGAACCTTTCTACGAGTTCTCGCTGAAACTGTGGGAAGGTCTTGAGCAGGACGTAAACTACAACGCGATGGTCAGCCAGCGCGGGATCATCAACCTGATCCACACAGACGCCCAGCGCGACGCCTTTACGCGACGTGGCAACGCCATGATCCTGAATGGCGCGGATGCCGAGTTGCTGGATGCCGAACAGGTGCGCAAGGAATACCCGTTCCTGAACTTCAACGATGCCCGGTTCCCGATCAAGGGCGGGCTTGCCCAGCGGCGCGGCGGCACGGTTCGGCACGACGCGGTGGCCTGGGGATATGCCCGGTCGGCAGACAGCCACGGTGTCGATATCATCCAAAACTGCGAAGTGACCGGTTTCCGTATCGAAAACGGAAAATGTCTGGGCGTTGAAACTTCGAAAGGGTTCATTGGCGCAGGCAAGGTTGGCTGTGCCGTGGCCGGGAATTCGGGACGTGTCATGGGCATGGCGGGTATGCGGCTGCCAATCGAAAGCCATGTCCTGCAAGCCTTCGTTTCAGAAGGTCTTAAGCCGGTTCTGCCCGGCGTGATCACCTTTGGCGCGGGACATTTCTATGTCAGCCAGTCCGATAAGGGCGGGCTGGTCTTTGGCGGCGATATCGACGGGTACAATTCGTACGCACAACGCGGCAACCTGCCGGTGGTCGAAGATGTCTGCGAGGGCGGCATGGCCCTGATGCCGATGATCGGTCGCGCGCGTCTTCTGCGGATGTGGGGCGGGATCATGGATATGTCCATGGATGGATCGCCCATCATCGACCGGACCGGCATCGATGGCCTCTATTTCAATGGCGGCTGGTGTTACGGCGGGTTCAAGGCAACTCCGGCGTCGGGGTATTGCTTTGCGCATCTGCTGGCAAAGGATGAACCGCACCCGACAGCCACCGCCTATCGGTTCGACCGGTTCCGCACGGGCCGCATGATCGACGAAAAAGGTATGGGCAACCAGCCCAACCTGCACTGAGGGGAGCAGCACCATGATCATCCATCATCCCTTGCTGGGCCCGCGCGACAGTTCCGAATTCGTCTATCTGGGAGACGCTTCGTTGATCAACAGGCCCGATTGGCTGGCCGAAGACGCGGCCGAAGCGTTTTATGACTACGCCTATCTGCGCGACAATCCAGCCGGCGAACACCGCGAGTTGTGGTTCCACGAGGGGGGCGACCGATCTTGGCTGGTTGTTACTCGCAACACCGCGACACATGAGATTTCCAAAGTGGAACTGGCCCGTGACGTGGCCCGGGCACAGGGGCGTTCCAAATGACTCAAGACAATAGGCTGAGTGGCGGTCAGATCGACCGCACCAAAACCCTGAATTTCAAATTCGATAATCGCAGTTACCATGCACATCCGGGCGATACGCTGGCCTCGGCCCTTCTGGCCAATGGCGTGCGCCTGATGGGCCGGTCGTTCAAGTACCACCGCCCGCGTGGCGTGCTGACTGCCGGTTCGGAAGAACCCAACGCCATTGTCGAGCTGCGCACGGGCAGCCGTCAGGAACCCAACACTCGTGCCACGACCGTTGAGATGTTCGAGGGGCTTGAGGCCCATTCCCAAAACCGATGGCCCAGCCTGAGATTTGACGCTCTGGCAATCAACGACAGGTTTTCGACCTTTCTGACGGCGGGGTTCTACTACAAAACCTTCATGTGGCCTGCCGCGTTCTGGGAAAAGCTGTACGAGCCGATGATCCGTCGCGCCGCAGGTCTTGGGTCATTGTCGATGCAGGAAGACCCCGATGAGTATGACAAGGGGTTTCGACATTGCGATCTGCTGATTATCGGCGCGGGTCCAGCCGGGCTGATGGCGGCACTGACGGCGGGCCGGGCCGGTTCCGAGATCATTCTTGCGGATGAGGATTTCGCACTTGGCGGGCGGCTCAACAGCGAATCCTTTTCGCTGAACGACAGCGATGCGACCGATTGGGTTAAACAGAGTGTCGCTGAACTTTCTGCAATGCCAAACGTTCGCATGATGTCGCGCACGACCGTGATCGGTGCCTTTGATCACGGCATTTATGGCGCAGTTGAGCGGACGGGCGATCATCTTGCTTCTCTGCCTTCCGGTAAACCGCGGCAGATCCTCTGGCGCATCTACGCCAAACGCGCCTTGTTATGCGCTGGCGCGACCGAGCGGCCCATCGCGTTTGAAAACAACGACAGGCCCGGCATCATGCTGGCAAGTGCGTTGCGCAGCTATGCAAATCGGTTTGCAACCACGGCGGCGCAACGTGTCGCCATATTTACGAACAACGATGACGGCCACCGCACCGCTGCGGACCTGCACGCAAAGGGTGTCAGGATTACTGCTGTCGTCGACGTCCGTGACGACGCCCCGACCAGCCATGACTATGAAGTTCTGCGCGGCGCGCAGGTTAGGGACACCAAAGGCCGACTGGGGCTGACCTTTGTCGAGGTCGAGCTGGCAGACGGGTCGTCGCGCACGCTGGACTGCGGCGCGCTTGGCGTCTCGGGTGGCTGGAACCCCAACGTGCATTTGACCTGCCATCAACGGGGGCGTCCCGCGTGGAACGAAGATCTGGCGGCTTTCGTGCCCGGCGCGGACTTGCCGCCTGGGCTGTCCGTCGCAGGGGCGGCGAATGGTGTGATGTCCACCCATGGCGCCCTGCAATCCGGGGCAGAAGGCGCGGCGCAGGCGCTGGGCCTGAAAGGTCCGCTGCCCGATCTGCCTAAGGCCGAGGATACCCCGATCTCGCAGACACCGTTCTGGCATGTTCAGGGTTGCAGCCGCGCGTGGCTGGATCAGCAGAATGACGTGACCGTCAAGGATGTTAAGCTCAGCCATCAGGAAGGGTTCCGCTCGGTCGAGCATTTGAAACGCTATACCACGTTGGGCATGGCCACCGATCAGGGCAAGACATCGAACATGGGCGGGCTTGCGATCATGGCCGAGCTTGCGGGTAAGTCCATTCCGGAAACCGGCACAACGATCTTCCGCCCGCCCTATACGCCCGTTCCGATTGCAACCTTTGCTGGCCGGGTGAAAGGCAAGGAGTTTCATCCAACCCGCCTGACCCCGTCACATTACTGGGCCAAGGAACGCGGCGCGGTGTTTGTCGAGGTCGGCAATTGGCTGCGTGCACAGTGGTTCCCGCTGCCCGGTGAAACCCATTGGCGGGAATCCGTGGACCGTGAAGTGCGCCAGACCCGCGCCTCGGTCGGGGTGTGCGACTGCACCACGCTTGGAAAGATTGATGTTCAGGGTGCGGATGCGGCGGATTTCCTGAATAGGCTATATTGCAACGGATTTGCCAAACTGGCCGTCGGCAAAACTCGCTATGGGCTGATGTTGCGCGAGGATGGAATTGCGATGGATGACGGTACCGCCGCGCGTCTGGCCGAGGATCATTTCGTGGTCACCACCACAACCGCCAATGCGGTCAAGGTCTACCAGCATATGGAATTTGTCCGGCAATGCCTGTTCCCGGACATGGATGTACAACTGATCTCGACCACCGAAGCCTGGGCACAATATGCGGTAGCCGGGCCCAATTCGCGCAAACTTCTACAAAAGATCGTGGATCCCGAGTTCGACATCTCGAATGAAGGCTTCCCGTTCATGGCTTGCGGCAACATCACCGTATGCGGCGGGTTGCGCGCGCGGTTGTTCCGTATTTCCTTCTCGGGCGAATTGGCCTTTGAAATCGCGGTGCCATCGCGATACGGCGACGCGCTGATGCGGCGTTTGATGCAGGAAGGTGAAGAGTTCGATGTCGTACCCTACGGCACCGAAGCGCTGGGCGTCATGCGGATCGAAAAGGGTCACGCCGCAGGCAACGAGTTGAACGGAACCACCACCGCCCTGAACCTTGGAATGGGTCGGATGGTCTCCAAGAAGAAAGACAGCATCGGCTCAGTCCTGTCCGAGCGTGAAGGGCTGAACGAACCAGATGCTTTGATGATGGTTGGCATCAAGCCTGTGAACGCTGGCGACAAGGTAACCGCCGGAGGGCATCTGATGAATGCCACGGGTCCCGTGGATGCTGCCCATGATCAGGGCTATGTCACATCGGCAGCATATTCGCCGTCGCTGGACAGCCATATCGGCCTTGGCTTTTTGAAAAACGGCATCACACGTCAGGGCGAAAAGATGCGCCTTGTGTCGCCAGTGACCGATCTCACGGTCGAGGTTGAAATCGTCTCGGCCCATTTCGTCGACCCCGAGGGAGAACGGCTCCGTGCATGATCTTGAAGCAATAACCGCGCTGGGTGAAACCGAACCCAAGATCGACAGGGTCGGAAGCGTGACCTGTACCGAAACTCCGGGTGTGGCGCTGGCCTCGGTCGCCGCTCGGCTGGGTCGGGAAAACAAGACCCGAAACGTCGTATCCCAATTGATCGGAGTGGAAACGCCTGGCGTTGGTAAGTTTACCGGCGGGCCGATCGTAGCCTTCTGGACCGGGCCTGATCAATGGATGATAGAAGCGCCCTTTGTGACGCATGAAGATCTGGCGCATCTGGTGAAAGAAAGCACTGGGGATAACGCATCGGTTTCCGAACAGACAGACGCATGGGTCAGGTTTGATCTGGACGGAGAGGGCGTGTTGGCAGTGCTGGAATTGCTAAGCAGTCTGGATTGCCGAAAAATGGCGGTCGGTGCCGCATCCCGCACGTCAATCCATCACCTGGGATGTTTCGTCCTGTGCCGTGCTTCTGGTTCGTTCAGTGTCTACGGGCCAAGATCGTCTGCCGGGTCACTGCATCATGCGATTGTGGCCGCAATGAAATCGGCGCTTTGAAGGCAAGGTCAGCTTGAGGGCAGCGGGGCGTTGTCTTCGACCCGAAACCGGTTGATCCGTCGCCGGTCCTCGCTGGGGCTTAAACCAAAGGCGGACCGATAGTGTGTCACCAAAGGCGTGACCGAGCTGTATCCGATGGCCGCAGCGATGTCGGCAATAGGGTCCTTGGTATAGACAACCATCTGACGGGCCGCCTTCATCCGCATGGACCGGAAATAATGGCTGGGGCTTTGCCCCGTGGCCTGTTTGAAGGCGCGCTCGATCTGGCGGGAGGTGACGCCCGTTTGATCCGCTATGTCCGCGATCGAGATCGGATTGCCGATACGGCTTGCGAACAGGTCGACACATCGCGCCACAAGCGGCGGCAGCTTTTCACCCGTGGCAGGTTTGCTTGCACTGGGCACCTGTTGCTGAACACCCTCCCCTCTCATCATCGGATGCTGGAACCAGCAGGCCACCTCATGTGCGACTTCGCCGCCCAACCGGTCCTGAATCAGATGCAGGGCCAGATCAAACGCGGCCGCCGCGCCGGCCGCAGTATACCGCGTGGCATCCGACACGATCACTTCGCGCCGCGCATCTATCTGGGGAAACTCGGCCAGAAATGCAGCCTCGTAACACCAGTGCACCGATACCGGATGGCCGGTCATGACCCCCGAGCGCACGAGCGGGAAAACGCCGCCGCTGATACCGCCCAGAATTGTCCCGTGTCGTGACAAGGCCCGCAACGCACCATTCCCCTGGGTCGGGTTTCTGAAGTCCGAGGTCGGACTGCTGAGCAGGAACAGAATATCAATCGGCTGGCAGTCTGAGAGGTTGCGTTCAGCCTCAAAACGCACATGAGCGCTGGAGCTGACCTTTCCCCCGTTTTCCGCCACAAGAGACCAGCGAAATGCCTCTTGCCCGGCGATCTCATTTGCAGCGCGCAGCGGTTCGATGACCGAGGTCAGGCAAGCCATCGGAAAGCCATCGAACAGCAGAAACCCGATCTCAATTCTATTTTCTGTCAGCATGAGCGCTACACTATCAGTAAATCCTGGTTCGGCCCGGATTGCTCCTTGGCCGCTCTGGCCTGCGGAAACGGTTCCAACAAGTGTAGCAAAACACGGAACGTGCGAAATCGAAAAAACACGCAACAAACATGGCGAAAATCGGGGTCAGGGGTCTCATTCGGATTGACAGGCTGAAAGGGACAAAGGTTGCGCAGCGCCATTTGCCGGTCTGGCGATGCCGTAGATGCTGGACCCGTGACGGCTGAGACCCTAACGTGGCCTCAATGCTTCGCTATACCCTTAAACGACTGATCTCATTGCTTGCCAGCCTTGCTATCGCCTCGGTGGTTATCTTTGCCGTGATCGAGGTCGCGCCGGGGGACCCGGCCTCGTTCATGCTGGGTGTCAACGCGCAGGAGGATACGTTGGCCGCGCTGCGGGCTGAACTGGGTCTGGATGGATCAAGGGTACAGCGGTATTTCAACTGGGTCGGGGGGATGGTGGCCGGGGATTTCGGCACCTCGTACACCTACCGCACACCGGTGTCGCAGATGATTGCGGACCGGCTGTGGGTATCGTTGCCTTTGGCGCTATATGCGCTCACGCTGTCCACACTGATCGCCTTTCCCGCCGGGATCTATGCCGCCGCGCGTCGGGGCAAGCCCGGGGATCTGGCGGTGATGGGGGCGACACAGCTTGGTATCGCGGTGCCGAATTTCTGGTTCGCGATGATGCTGGTGCTGATCTTTGCCATAAACCTACGCTGGTTCAATGCCGGTGGGTTTGTTGGCTGGGGCGAGGGCCTTTGGGCAGGGCTGCGTTCGCTGACTTTGCCCGCCATTGCGTTAGCCCTTCCTCAGGCCGCGATCCTGGCCCGCGTCATGCGATCCGCGCTGCTGGATATTCTGGGCGAGGATTTTATGCGCACCGCGCGGGCTAAGGGATTGTCGCGTCGTCAGGCTCTGTGGCGGCATGGGGTGCGAAACGCGCTGATCCCCGTGCTGACGATCATCGGCTTGCAGTTTTCCTTCCTGCTGGCCGGGTCGATCATCATCGAACAGGTGTTCTACCTGCCGGGCCTCGGGCGGTTGGTGTTTCAGGCCATTTCGGCCCGCGATCTGATCGTGGTTGAATCGGTGGTGATGCTGCTGGTCTTTGCGGTGATCACCGTGAATTTTCTGGTGGATCTGGCCTATGCAGCCGTTGACCCAAGGCTAAGGAGCCGGTCATGAGCCGCAACCTGATTCTGGGCGCGGCGCTGTCGTCGCTGGTGGTGCTGGCGGCGCTGGCCTCGTTTGTCTGGACACCCTACGACTATGCCGCGCTGGATATCCCCAACAAACTTCAGACGCCCGATGCACGGCACTGGTTCGGGACGGATCACTTCGGCCGCGACATGCTCTCGATGATCATGGTCGGTGCACGCACGTCGATTGCGGTGGCTCTGGTGGCTGTGGGGATCGGCATGGCGCTGGGCGTACCCCTTGGCCTGACAGCCGCCGCGCGCAAAGGATCGTGGTTGGATGAGGTGATCATGCGTGGCAACGATCTGGTCTTTGCCTTTCCCTCGCTGGTCATCGCCATCCTGATCACGGCTGTGTTCGGTGCCGGTGCCATCAACGCGATCATTGCGATCGGTATTTTCAACATCCCCGTCTTCGCCCGCATCACCCGCGGGGCCGCATTGTCGCTGTGGGAGCGCGAGTTCATACTTGCCGCCCGTGTGTCGGGCAAAGGCGCAGCACGGATTTCAGCCGAACATATCCTGCCCAATGTTGCCAACCTGCTGATCGTTCAGGGTACCATCCAATTTTCATTGGGCATACTGGCCGAGGCGGGTCTGTCCTATGTCGGTTTGGGTGCGCAGCCGCCGACACCCAGTTGGGGCCGTATGCTTGCGGACGCGCAGACAATGGTCAGTTTTGCTCCGCATTTGGCTCTGATTCCGGGCATGGCCATCATTGTCACCGTGCTGGGTTTGAACCTGCTGGGTGATGGTCTGCGCGACTGGTTGGATCCAAGGATCAGGGTGGCGCGGGCATGACGTTGCTGCAAGTCGAAAACCTGTCCCTGTCGATCCACGGGGTGTCGATCCTGAAACGGGTGAACCTGTCTATCGATCCAGGCCAGATCGTGGCGGTGACAGGTGAAAGTGGTTCGGGCAAATCCATGACAGCACTGGCTGTGATGCAGCTTCTGCCAAACGGGGCAACGGCAGACGGCGTGATCCGACTGGACGGCACTGACCTGCTGACCCAATCCGAGGCCGAGATGTGCGCCTTGCGTGGCGCGTCTATCGGGATGGTGTTTCAGGAACCGATGACGGCACTCAACCCGGTGAAAACCATCGGCGATCAGGTGATGGAGACCATCCTGATCCACAAGGCAATGCCTCCTGCTCAGGCTCGGACCCGTGCCACAGAGGTTTTGACCCGGGTTGGCCTGCCGCCCGACAGGTTCCCTCTGTCGCGGTATCCGCATGAGCTGTCGGGCGGGCAGCGTCAGCGTGTGGTCATTGCAATGGCCATCGCATTGCGCCCTAGGCTTTTGATCGCGGATGAGCCGACGACGGCACTGGATGTCACAACGCAGGCGCAAATCCTTGATCTGCTGAAAGGGCTGGTTCGCGAATATGATATGGGCTTGCTGATGATCACCCATGATCTGGCTGTGGTCTCGGACATGGCCGATCAGATTGTCATCATGCGTCACGGCGAGGTCGTCGAAAGTGGCGCGACCCGAAACCTGTTTCGAGATATGCAGCACCCCTATACCCGCATGTTGTTCGAAGCTTCGGGTCATCAGGTCACCCTGCCTGAACCTACACAGCAACGCCCGCTTCTGGAGGTTTCGCAGGTCGTCCGGGATTACCGCCTTCCCCGCAAAGGTCTGCTGGAACCGCCGCGTCACCACCGCGCGGTGGATGGTGTCAGCTTTACCCTCAACCGAGGGGAGCGTTTGGGGCTGGTGGGCGAGTCCGGTTGCGGAAAATCGACCCTAACACGGGCTATTCTGGGATTGGAAGAGATCCAATCCGGTCAGATCCTGCTGGACAGTCAGCCGGTTTTCACCGGCCACAGGCCCAACCTTGCGGTGCGTCGCAAGATGCAGGTCGTGTTTCAGGATCCCTATGGCAGCTTCAACCCCCGCCACCGTGTCGCGCGCCTGATTACCGAACCCTTTCACCTGTTGGAAACGCCACCAAAGGGTTCCGAACGCCAGGACCGGATCGCAGAGATGCTGACGGCAGTGGGCCTCGGCCCCGATGATGCGGGCAAATACATTCACGAGTTCTCGGGCGGGCAACGCCAGCGGATCGCCATTGCCCGCGCTCTGATCATTCGGCCGGAACTGATCCTGTTCGATGAGGCGGTCTCAGCCCTCGACGTTTCGGTGCGCGCCCAAATCCTCGATCTGCTTGCCGAACTCTGCGATGCTTATGATCTGACTTACCTGTTCATCAGCCACGATCTGAGTGTGGTGCGTACCATCACCGATCATGTTCTGGTGATGCAATCCGGACGAATTGTCGAACAAGGCAAGACCAAACAGGTATTCTCGGACCCGCAGCATCCCTACACGCAAACCTTGATCGCCGCCGCGCCCCAATTGCCTGAAATCGGGAAGTTGTCGGCGTAAAACCCTTTGTTAGAGCCTGAATGGAGGCCAAAATGACCCAACCACTCTGGTTTGACCCCACCCTTTGCATGATCGGTGGAAACTGGACGCCTACGGCATCGGGCGAAACATTGCCGTTGACCAACCCGTCAGACGGGACCGAGATCTGCCGGATCGCGCGCGGCTCGGGCGCGGATATTGACGCGGCGGTCTCCGCCGCCAGATCTGCGTTAAAGGGCGACTGGGGGCGCAAGGCGGCCTTGGAGCGTGGTCGCATCCTGACCCGGCTGGGACAATTGGTGTTGGAGCGCGTGGACGATCTGGCGCGGCTTGAGGCGATGGATGTGGGTAAGCCCCTGACGCAGGCTCGCGCCGATGCCATTGCGCTGGCGCGCTATTGTGAATTCTACGGCGGTGCAGCGGATAAGGTGATGGGTGAGACCATCCCCTATCTCGATGGCTATACCGTCTATACCCTGCGCGAACCCCATGGGGTGACGGGCCACATCGTGCCGTGGAACTATCCGATGCAGATTATCGGGCGTTCGGTCGGGGCGGCGTTGGCCATGGGCAACGCCTGTGTTCTGAAACCGGCAGAGGAGGCCTGCCTGACCGCGCTGGCCTTTGCCCATCTCGCACAGCAAGCGGGTCTGCCAGCAGGTGCACTGAATGTTGTGCCCGGTCTGGGGGCCGAGGCCGGAGCCGCACTGTCCGGGCATCCGGGGGTCAACCATATCTCGTTCACTGGTTCGGTCGCCACGGGGGGCCTGGTGCAACAGGCTGCGGGGCGAAACGTTGTGCCTGTGACGCTGGAGCTGGGCGGAAAATCCCCGCAGTTGGTGTTTGACGATGCCGATCTGGATGCCGCTCTGCCATTTCTGGTGAATGCGGGCATTCAAAACGCGGGGCAGACCTGCTCGGCCTCCTCCCGCATTCTGGTACAGCGCGGTGTCTATGATCAGGTCAAATCCCGCATGACCGCGGCCTATGAACAGCTTAGCGTTGGGCCCGCGATGCAGGATCTTCGCGTTGGGCCGCTGATTTCCGAGCGGCAAAAGCATATCGTAAACAGCTTTCTGGACAAATGCGCCGATCTGACCATTGCGGCAGAAGGGACGATCACACAGGATGCGCCAGAAACCGGGGCATATGTCCGGCCCACCTTGTTCGCTGATGTGCCACCGGATCACCCGCTCGCCCGCGATGAAATCTTCGGCCCGGTCCAGGTTCTGATCCCCTTTGACACCGAGGAACAGGCTCTAATCATTGCCAACAGCACAGACTACGGCCTTGTCGCCAGCGTCTGGACACGCGACGGTGCGCGGCAGATGCGGTTGGCGAAAGGGCTGCACGCGGGTCAAGTCTTCCTCAACAACTATGGGGCAGGTGGCGGCGTTGAACTGCCTTTTGGCGGCGTGGGCAAATCCGGCCACGGCCGCGAGAAAGGCTTTGAGGCGCTTTATGGCTTTTCACAACTCAAGACAGTGGCCGCCTATCACGGGTAACAAGCGCCCGACCTGTCAGATCATCGTTTCTTTGGCGCATGCGCGCCCCAGATTTGTTGATGAATTCGCAAGGTGTGGAACCGCTGAAGGTGGCGAGACTACGCGTAAGTTTGTAACCCGCGGTGAAATCACCAAAGCGCGGGTGACTCAGCACGAGGACAGCAATTTTGAGAAACGGTTTCGCACGGTCTGAAGGCATAGGAGATGAATCCGTAAACGGAACTCCTACCAACGAGGTACCCCCACCCCCAACACTGGATGGATCTGGTTCGCTCTGAGCATTCCAAGGAGGATTGCGCAGCCCCAACCGACACCGGAGAAAGCGGTAAGCAAAGTGATACTGGCCCGTCGCATCGGTGTCGCCCGTGATTAGTTCGAAAAACCGGACGTACTTATCCGCAAAGCAATGGCATGCGCATCGCAATATATTTGTTTGTTAAAAAGTGGTGAGCCGTGCAGGATTCGAACCTGCGACCCACTGATTAAAAGTCAGTTGCTCTACCAACTGAGCTAACGGCCCACTCTTTTGTTGGATCTTCTCGATCCGTGGCGCTCTTTACGGCAATTTCCCAACCGGGTTCAAGCCCTTATTTTGCGCCTCGTTTCGCTGAAACAATCTGTGTTTCCAGCGACCCGATAGGCGGCCTAATTAGGCAGGTGGCGCAGGGGGGTCAACCCCTTTTTTCACGATTCTACGCGACAGGGTGGATTCATGTTCCGACCGACGTTATATCGCCGCCATGCAACAGAAACGCGATATCAGTTTGCCATTTGTTAAGATGCACGGGTTGGGCAATGACTTCGTCATTATTGATGCGCGTGCGCGGGATGCTCTGATTACCCCGGCACTGGCCCGAGGAATCGGACATCGGCATTTTGGTGTGGGATTCGATCAGCTGGCCGTAATCGAAAACGGTGCGGCTGACGCGCATCTGGTGTTCTACAATTCGGATGGATCAACTTCGGCGGCGTGTGGCAACGCCACAAGATGCATCGCGCGAATGTTGATGGATGAGACGGGCAAAACCCAACTGACGCTGACAACCGAACGTGGAACGCTTGTTGCGCAGGACGCAGGTGATAGGCTGACCTCGGTCAATATGGGTCTTCCTCAGTTGGAATGGCACGAAATTCCGTTGGCTGAAGAGATAGACACGTTGGAACTGCCAATCGAGGGTGCCCCTACAGCGACGGGTATGGGCAATCCGCACTGCACATTCTTTGTTGAAAACGCCGAGGCGATTCCGCTGGCCGAGTTCGGCGCCCGCTATGAACACCATCCTTTGTATCCCGAGCGCACCAATGTGCAGGTGGCTCAGGTCGTGGGTCCGGATCACATCCGCATGCGGGTGTGGGAACGTGGCGTGGGCATAACCCTGGCATCAGGGTCGTCATCCTGTGCAACCGCGGTGGCTGCGGCGCGGCGTGGGCTGACAGGGCGAAAGGTGCAGATTGATCTTGATGGCGGAACCCTTTGGGTTGACTGGCGCGAGGATGGCGTCTGGATGACCGGGTCAACCTGTCACGTCTTCTCGGGCACGTTGTCGCCCGAGTTTCTAGGGACGCTGGGATGAACCCGCCTAAATTCACCACATTGGGTTGCCGCCTGAACGCCTATGAAACCGAGGCGATGAAAGAGCTGTCGCAACAAGCCGGACTGACGGATGCCGTGGTGATAAACACCTGTGCCGTCACGGCTGAGGCTGTGCGCAAGGCACGGCAGGAGATCCGGAAACTTCGACGTGAAAATCCGAACGCCCGGCTGATTGTCACCGGGTGCGCTGCCCAGACAGAACCCAACACCTTCGCGCAGATGGCCGAGGTCGATGCGGTGATCGGCAACACGGAAAAGATGCGGCCAGAAACCTGGAAAGGCATGGCCGCCGACTTTATCGGCGAGACCGAGGCCGTTCAGGTCGATGACATCATGTCTGTCACCGAAACGGCCGGGCACCTGATCGACGGGTTCGGCACACGCTCACGCGCTTATGTGCAGGTTCAGAACGGGTGTGACCATCGCTGCACCTTCTGCATCATTCCCTATGGCCGGGGCAATTCGCGCAGCGTGCCTGCCGGTGTTGTGGTGGATCAGATCAAGCGGCTGGTGGATCGGGGCTATCATGAGGTGGTGCTAACCGGCGTTGACCTGACCTCATGGGGGGCCGATCTGCCTGCGCAGCCGAAACTGGGCGATCTGGTGATGCGTATTCTAAAACTGGTGCCGGACTTGGCTCGCCTGAGGATCAGTTCGATCGACTCGATCGAAGTGGACGAGAATCTGATGCAGGCCATAGCAACCGAACCACGCCTGATGCCGCATCTACACCTGTCGCTTCAGCATGGCGACGATCTGATCCTGAAGCGCATGAAACGTCGCCACCTGCGCGACGATGCCATTCGGTTTACCGAAGAGGCCCGAAAACTGCGCCCCGACATGACCTTTGGTGCCGACATCATCGCAGGTTTCCCGACCGAGACCGAAATGCATTTCGAGAACTCGCTGAAGCTGGTTACCGATTGCGATCTGACTTGGCTGCATGTTTTCCCATATTCGAAACGCGAAGGCACTCCAGCAGCCCGCATCCCGCAGCAGGTGAACGGGAATGTAATTAAGGATCGCGCCGCCCGTCTGCGTGCGGCTGGGGACGTTCAGGTCAGGAAACACCTGTCAGAACAGATCGGCAAAACCCATCGGATCCTGATGGAGAACCCGCATATGGGGCGGACCGAACAATTCACCGAAGTTACGTTCAATGCACCTCAGCCCGAAGGTCAGATCGTAACCGCCCGAGCCATTGGGGCGAATGATCACAGTTTGGTTGTCTGAAGGTCCGCAGCCTCACCATCTGCGGCAAGCAATTCTTCCATGAATACGCTTATCAGTTGCGCACGCCCATCAACCCCGGCCTTGGCATAGATCGAGGCGGTCTGCGCGCGCACGGTTCCGACGGCCCGTCCCCGGATGCGCGCGATGTTTTCGTTATCCAGCCCTTTCAGAACCAAAAGACCCACGTCTCGCTCGGCAGCGGTGAGCCCCCAACGGTCGAAAAACGTGTTGATGACCACGCTCATTTCACCCTGCGCGGCCTGTAGGCCAAGCTTGGTCTGTTCCACCCTTGCCAGCAGGCGTCGAAGTTCAATCATGAAAAAAACAATTCCGGCAAGCAGAACAAATGCGACAAACGCCTCAAGACTTACATGAGAAGGTCCCTCGCCTTCCTTCAAATCCAGGGCGACATCGCCAAGGTAAAACACCACACAAAGTACCTGAACAACGATCATTATCGACATAAGTACAGCCCGGTGAGCGTCTGCATCGCCGGGCCGCCAATAGCTTCTGATCCATTTGATCATTTGATTGACCAGTCCTCAGGTATATTCTTCCGCCCTGTTATCATAGCCTTTGCCAAAGCGACACCTGTTCGCCACTGATCGATGACAACCCCGGCAACATGCAGCAGAACAGATAGCATCAGCCAGTTGAAGGCCAGTTCGTGCAGGTCTTCGACCCATTCGACGCCAAAGAATCGAACTGTTCCCATCATGATTCCTGTCACACACAAAGCCAGCAGCGTCGCCCAGAGGTTATAGACCATAAGGGCCCCCAGAGGGTTGTGTGAAAGGTGCACGCTTTGATCACCCCGCCCCATGTCCCGCAGGTGATTAAGGGCCGCACGGGGGCTGAAAGGAAAGGCGGTGAACCTGGCAAAAGCCGGACCCGTTAACCCCCAAAGCAACCGCAACAAGACCAAAGCCAGGACAACATAGCCCACATACTCGTGGAACGCGCCCTCGGGATTGGAAATCGCCCCATTGATCAGAACGCACAGGGCTACGATCCAGTGAACCAGCCGGACCAGTGGATCCCAAACCTGAACTTCGTGGGCGCCTGTGCGCCCACGATGCATCAATTCTGTTTCAGACATTCCGGTTACTGGTCCTCAATCTTGACGACTTTGCCGCTTGCGGGGTCGACATAAACCTCGGCCAATTGACCATCCTTGACGACATAGGCTTCGATCTTGCCATCTTCCGTCTCGATTTTGCGGACATCGAATCCCATGCCCGTCAGCGTTTGCCGAATTTCGGCCTCGGATTTTCCAAGTTCCGCATTGGGTGCAAGATCCAGCGCCAATACCGGCGTTGCAAATAGAATTGAGGCAAAAAGAATAGGAAGTTTCATTGTCGTGACTCCGTGTTTCAGACAAACGGCAATTGATCAGCCGTTGTGGCTGATGTGCGCCTGTGAAGCTGTCCAATCCATTGACCCGGCGCTTATTTCGACCAAATAAGCGCGCGCTGATGGCGGCTTGGCAAAAGAAAACCCCCGCAACCTGACGGCGCGGGGGGCTGATTTAGTAAAATCCGGTAGGACGGATCGGATCAATCTTCCTTGCGGAGTTTGCCCTTGTGCGGCGCCCATAGACGCTTGTTGACCAGGTACAGCAGCACCGACAGAACGGTCAGGAAGATCACACCGACAAAGCCTGCGTTCTTGCGGTCTGTCAGCTTTGGCTCGGCTGCCCACATCAGGAATGCGGCAACGTCCTCGGCCATATGCTCGACCGTGTTCGAGTGCCCGTCTGCGAACTCGACCTGCTCATCAGCCAGCGGAGGCGCCATCGAAATCCAGCCGCCGGGGAAGGCAGTGTTTTCATAGAGCACCGCACCCGCCTCTTCTTTTTCGTGGCCGGTGTAGCCATGCAGCAAAGACGCGATGTATTCCGGTCCACCCATGCCTTTGACCAGCTGGTTGATGCCCAGGCCATAAGGCCCATGGAATCCGGCACGGGCCTTGGCCATCAGGCTCAGGTCAGGTGCGCCGACGCCGGTATTGGCCGGGAAGTGGTCGGTGGGAATCGCCGGACGGAAATCGTCCAGCTCGGGGTCGAAGACTTCGAAGTTGCCAGCCGCGTATGCGATGACTTCTTCTTCCGAGTAACCCAGCGCTTTCAGATCGCGCAGCGGCACATATTGCAGACCGTGGCAAGCCGCGCAGACCTCGGTATAGATCTGCAGGCCACGTTGCAGCTGATGCTGGTCCCAGGTGCCGAACGGGCCTTCGAACGAGAAGGCGAAATCTTCGATATGCTGCTCACCACCGCCTGCTGCAATGGAAGCAGCAGGGGTCAGGGCCAGAGCAAACGCGGCGCCGATTGCAAGTTTCTTGAACATGTTTCCGGTCCCTCTTCTTACTCGGCCGGCGTGGCGTCGGCGTCAGCCTTGCCATAATGCGCGTTGAAGTCTTCTTCGATGGTCTCGGGCTGGGCCAGAGGTTTTTCGATCACGCCGAGGATCGGCAGGATCACGAAGAAATAGGCGAACCAGTAGGCCGATGCGATCAGCGAGAAGGTCGCATAGGGTTCTTCCGCAGGCATCGCACCCAGCCACATCAGGGCAAAGAAGTCGATAATCAGCAGGTAGAACCACCATTTCAACATCGGACGGTACTTGCCCGAACGCACGCTCGACGTGTCCAGCCAAGGCGCCAGCGCCATGGCCAGGATCGCACCAAACATCGCCAGAACACCAAAGAACTTGGCGTCAACGATGCCACCGGTGATGAAGCTCGCGAACTGTACAACCCAGACCTCACCGGTAAAGGCACGCAGGATCGCGTAGAACGGCAGGAAGTACCATTCAGGCACGATGTGAGCAGGCGTAACCAGCGGGTTGGCTTCGATATAGTTGTCCGGGTGACCCAGATAGTTCGGCATGAAACCGACAACAGCCCAGAACACGACCAGGATCACGGCCAGCGCGAACAGGTCCTTGATCACGAAATACGGCCAGAACGGCAGCGTGTCTTTCTTCGCCTCGTCTTTCGAGCCGCGACGCACTTCAACACCTGTGGGGTTGTTGTTGCCGGTAGTGTGGAACGCCCAGATGTGCACCACGACCAGAGCCGCGATGATGAACGGCAGCAAATAGTGCAGCGAGAAGAAGCGGTTCAGCGTGGCGTTGTCCACCGCAGGTCCGCCCAGCAGCCAGGTCTGGATGGCATCGCCCACAAACGGAATGGCGCCAAACAGGCCGGTGATCACAGTCGCACCCCAGAAAGACATCTGACCCCATGGCAGAACATAGCCCATAAAGGCCGTGCCCATCATCATCAGGTAGATCAGCATACCGACGATCCACGTGATCTCGCGCGGGGCTTTGTATGAGCCATAGAACAAGCCGCGGAAGATGTGGATGTAGACCGCAACAAAGAACAGCGATGCGCCGTTCATGTGCAGGTAACGGATGAAGTAACCGCCATTTACGTTACGCATGATGTGTTCGATGCTGGCAAACGCCAGATCAACATGCGGCGTATAGTGCATCACCAGAATGATACCGGTGACAATTTGCAGCGCCAGGCAGAACGCCAGAACGATGCCCCAGATCCACCACCAGTTCAGGTTCTTGGGGGTTGGGATCATGAGGGTGTCATACAGCAGGCCAACAATAGGCAGGCGGCTGTTCAGCCATTTCTCGCCGTTTGTCTTCGGCTCGTAATGATCGTGGGGAATTCCGGACATAAGTTTGGGTCTCCCTTAGCCGAGTTTGATTGTGCCGTTGTCCACCCACTCTGCGGGCGGAATGGGCAAGTTCTCAGGCGCGGGGCCTTTGCGGATACGACCGGCAAGGTCGTAGTGTGAACCGTGGCAGGGGCAGAACCAGCCACCAAAGTCGCCTGCATCACCCAGAGGCACACAACCGAGGTGCGTACAAACACCCATCTGGACGACCCATGCACCCGGCGCTTCGCCTTCCGGCGACGGCATCACCCGGTTTGCGTCGGTCGCAGGGGCATCGGCGCTCAGGTTAAAGTTGCGGGCCAGCGGATCGGGCAGCGCATCAACACCTTCGGCGTCCTGTTTCTGAGCTTCCTGAATCTCTGCACCGGTGCGGTGACGGACAAAGACGGGTTTACCCAACCATTTGACGGTCAGCTGCGTACCCGGCTCAACACCGCTCACATCCACACGGATCGAGGACAGCGCCTGAACGTCTGCCGATGGGTTCATTTGGTTGATCAGGGGCCATACGGCTGCACCCGTTGCAACGACACCTGCGCCGCCAGCGACGTAGTACAGGAAATCTCTGCGGGTGCCTTCGTGGTCTTCTGCGTGGGACACGAGGTTATCTCCGATTGTCTGGCGCCCGCGGACGGGCAAATAGCTCGCGCACCGCACGAATGCGGTGTCTTAACCGCGCTTACTATCGGGGAGAATAGTGTTCGTCCAGCGTTCATAAACGCGCAATACGCCGCATGTGTCGTTTCCAGCAGCTGCGGACGGTGTTTTTTGGTGAATCTCGCGTGCGACTTTGTCGGCAACTTCGATTCATGCGCCATTGATTCGCTTACCCACCCTGTCTTCCGTCACCTGGATCAGGTATCTGGAGCCTGTCTCGTGGACCACTGATTTGCGCCCCAAAGTACATAATCAAGACCTCGGAACGGGGATTGTTTTCAGCAAAAACATACTCGCTAAATAGATGATTTAAATTATAAATTGCACGCGCCCCACCTGTTGCACTTTCCGCGCGAATAAAGGACAGCGCAAAAGGCGTGCGAACTCCCGCAAGGAGACCCCAATGTCAAAGATCGTTCTGGCCGCTGCCCTGTGCACAATGGCCCTTCCCACTCAGACCCTTGCCGCGGGCGATCCCGCAAAAGGTGAGGCGATATATAACCGTTGTTCTTCGTGTCATGCGATCATCAAGGATGGTGAAGTTCTGGTCAAAGGTGGAATCACCGGCCCGAATCTGTACGGCGTCATCGGTCGCGTGGCCGGGTCCGAAAACGATTATCGCTATGGAAGCGAGCGCCTGCCGATTGGCATGTTCACGGACGACATGATCCGTGCCGGCGAGGAAGGTCTGGTCTGGACCGAGGAAAACATCGTTGCCTATGCGCAGGATCCTATCGGCTTCATCAAGGAATTTCTGGATGACGAAACTGCCCGTCCGAACATGAGCGTCAAACTCAAGAGCGGTGCGGACGATATTGCCGCCTATCTGGCGACTTTCAGCCCCCAGTAAACCCGGCGCCTGGTGCTGGCTACGCCTTGTGCATCAAGGCGGCCAGCCGGGCGATTTCACTGCCAAAGCCAGTGGATACCTGATCAGCAGCAGCGTTTCGAGCACCTTCGGGTTTGTTCTGACCAAGCTTCCAGGTGCCCTGAATATCTTCAATGCGCATGCGGCACGGTATGATCATGCGCATCATCTTGTTCAGCGCGTCAGAGGACATTTTTCCCGTGCCCCATGGGGCCTTGGGCAGCAGCCGCTTTTCGTAGAACGCCGATTGGCGGTCAAGCACGTCACGTAACTCGTCCTGCGGGCGCAGCTCAAGTTTTCCGATCAGGTGCACGGCGACATAATTCCAAGTCGGAACCTGATCTTCGACACCGTACCAATCCGGCGAAATATAAGCATCCGGCCCCTGCACCGCGATCTTCGCGTGCTGCGGCTCGCGCAGCGCTCGTACAATAGGGTTCGAGCGCACAAGATGCAGGTCAGCCAGTGAACCGTCTTCGGACAGCAGAAACGGGACGTGGCTTAATAGCGGGGCCTCTTCGGCAGAGAGTGCCAGAACGCCGAACGCCCGGTCGCGGGCGAATTCAACATGCCGGGCTCGATCCTCGGCGCGAAAAGCGGGGTTAGGGTGCATGAATGTCCTCCTGTCAATTCTCTTGCAGCGTCGGACAGTTCTTGGCAAGGTCCGCCTCGTTCTCAGGGCGGGGCGGAATTCCCCACCGGCGGTATGCAGGCCACGGCCCGCAAGCCCGCGAGCGGCCCCGGCTTTCGGGGTGTCAGCAGATCTGGTGAGATACCAGAGCCGACGGTTACAGTCCGGATGAAAGAGAACGTGCAAGCCGCGCCGGTGAACCGGCGCGCCTGCTCGTGATCGCCTTGGGTGACGTGTCATGCCGGGCTGGCAGCGAAATGGGATCTGGTTCTCGCGACTGCCGGCAGGCCACCAAACTGAAAGGAGATCATGATGACACACACCCGCTATGCTTTTGTCAAAGCCAACTGGCATTCCGATATTGTTGACCGCGCGCTCGACGGCTTCCTCGAACTCGTCCCCTCGGAACAAGTCGATGTCTATGACGTTCCCGGCGCGTTCGAGATGCCCCTGCTGGCCCGTGATCTGGCCCGGACCGGGCGCTATGCCGCCGTCGCCTGCGCTGCCTTTGTCGTTGATGGCGGCATCTACAGGCACGACTTCGTTGCGCAGGCCGTGGTCGATGGTCTGATGCGCGCCGGGCTTGATACAGGGGTTCCTGTCCTGTCGGTCTCGCTGACCGCGCACCAATATCAGGAAACCAAACATCACAATTCGATCTATCGCGACCATTTCGTACAAAAAGGGCGCGAAGCGGCTCAGGCCGCGCTGATGATCTCGGAAATCCGTGCGAAAATCGCGCAGGCCGCCTGATCTTCATCTTTTCGAAAATACACAAAAATGCGCCGCCCGACGGGCGGCGTTCAAACCATCAACGGCCAAATCCGCTTGAGGCCGGGGGCCTTGCCCGCTAATCACGATCCGCAAAGGAGCACGCCCCATGTCGATGAACAGCTTTGGCCATCTTTTCCGCGTCACCACCTGGGGTGAAAGCCATGGGCCCGCCTTGGGCGCCACTGTCGACGGTTGCCCGCCGGGCGTTGCGATTGACGAGGCGATGATCCAGCACTGGCTGGACAAGCGCAAACCGGGGCAAAACAAGTTCACAACGCAGCGGCGCGAACCGGATCAGGTCAAGATCCTTTCTGGCGTGTTCGAAGGCCAAACTACAGGCACGCCCGTGCAACTGATGATCGAAAACACCGATCAGCGCTCGAAAGATTACGGCGACATCATGGACAAGTTCCGTCCGGGCCATGCCGATATCACCTACTGGCAGAAATACGGCATCCGCGATTATCGCGGGGGTGGGCGCAGTTCAGCCCGGGAAACCGCGTCGCGTGTGGCCGCGGGTGGACTGGCGCGCGAGGCCATCAAACAGATTGCGCCCAATGTGCAGATCACCGGCTACATGACCCAGATCGGTCCGCACAAGATCGACCGCTCCAAATTCGACTGGGCGCAGATTGAACAGAACCCGTTCTGGACGCCTGATGAACAGGCGGCCGGGGATTGGGCCATCTATCTGGATGATCTGCGCAAATCCGGCAACTCGGTCGGTGCCGTGGTCGAGGTTGTGGCACGCGGTGTCCCGGCAGGGCTTGGGGCGCCGATATACGCCAAGTTGGACACTGATCTTGCGGCCGCGATGATGTCGATCAACGCTGTCAAAGGCGTCGAGATCGGCGAAGGCATGGCTGCCGCCGAACTGACTGGTGAAGCCAATGCCGACGAAATCTTCATGGGTCAGGATGGCCCGCAATACAGTTCAAACCACGCAGGCGGGATTCTGGGCGGCATCTCGACCGGGCAGGACATTGTCGTGCGCTTTGCGGTCAAGCCGACCTCTTCGATCCTGACCACCCGCAAGACCATTACAAAATCCGGTGAAGAGACCGAGATCATCACAAAGGGCCGTCATGACCCCTGTGTTGGCATCCGCGCTGTCCCTGTCGGTGAGGCGATGATGGCCTGTGTTATCCTAGATCACTTGCTGCTGCACCGTGGTCAGATCGGAGAAAACCGTGGACGGATCGGCTGATCTGCGCGCGCGTTTGCGTGCTGTTGTCGCGCAACGCATGGAAACTGATCCGGCCCATGACCTGGCCCATCTGGATCGTGTTTGGACCAATGCTCAGGCCATTGCAGGCGCTCAGGCGGACATCCCCGTCCTGTTGGCAGCCTGTTATCTTCATGATCTGGTCAACCTACCCAAGAATGACCCGAAACGACAGTTTGCCTCACGTCAGTCAGCGACTGAATCAGGGCCTATTCTGGCAAAACTGGGCTTTTCCGACGATCAGGTTCAGGCCGCGCAACATGCGATCGCGGCCCATAGCTTCTCGGCCAACATCCCACCCGAAACGCTGGAGGCCCGGATTCTGCGGGATGCGGATCGCCTTGACGCCTTGGGTGCCATCGGGATTGCGCGCACATTTTCTGTATCGGGTGCTTTGGGGCGTGTTCTCTATGATCCGGCTGATCCATTCGCAGAGGCGCGCCCGCTGGACGATCTGCGGTATTCGATTGATCACTGGAAGGTCAAACTGCTGACCCTGCCGGACGACATGCTGACGGATGCAGGCAAGCAGATCGCGCAAGCAAGGGCGGGCCGAATGTTTCAGTTCCTTGAGGCTTTTGCAGCGGAAATCGGCGCATCGGTACCGAACTCGTGGACCATCACCTGATCCACCCCGTTGATCTTTTTTCTGCAAAGGCGCAGGGTCGCGCCGATGACAAAACCCTTAACATCGCATCGACCTTTGCTGGCTGTAGCGCTGAAGCTTGGCGCGCTGTTCCTGTTCACGTCGATGTCAGCCTTAGTCAAAGCCTTATCTGACGAATTCCCACCGGGCCAATTGGTGTTCTTCCGGTCCCTATTTGCTATTCCGGTCATCATTCTGTGGCTGATCGCGCGCCGAGAGCTGGCGCAAGGCTTTGTCGTCAAGAAACCCATGGGTCATTTCTGGCGCGGTGTTCTGGGGACCAGCGCCATGGGGTTGACATTCACTGGCCTTAGCCTGTTGCCTCTGCCCGAAGTTACCGCAATCGGTTATGCCACCCCGATTTTCACCCTGATTTTGGCCGCCGTGATGCTGGGCGAGCGCATCCGCATGATTCGCATCGGTGCCGTGGCACTTGGGCTGCTGGGCGTGATGATCATGATCTGGCCCCGGCTTGGCAGCACTCAGATGGAAACGGCTGCAACTATCGGAGCTCTGTGTGTACTGGGCGCGACTTTTGCCCGGGCCTTTGTGCAGATCCACATCCGCCAACTGGTCAAGGTCGATCACCCTGCTGCAATCGTGTTCTATTTCTCGCTGACCGCGACGTTGCTTTCGGCCCTGACGGCGATCTGGGGATGGACAATGCCAACTCTGACTCAGGCTCTAATACTGATCACCATGGGGTTGATTGGCGGAGTTGCGCAGATTTTGGTCACGTCCTCGTATCGCTTTGGACAGGCATCGATGCTGGCACCTTATGACTATGCAACAATGCTCTTTGCGATTGTGATCGGTTATTTCGTGTTTGATGAATTGCCTACCGTTGCGATCCTGATCGGGGCCGCATTGGTGATCGCAGGCAATGTTGTTGTGATCTGGCGCGAACACCAGCTGGGGCTTGAGCGTGGCAAGGCGCGTTCTGTCACAGACCCCAAAGCGTGACTTTACCTTTTGCATTCTTTCCCTAGGTTGGGCCGGACAATCAATGAGGTTCCCCAATGAGCGACGCACAGGATCACAAGGAAAAGATGCAAAAGGTGCAGGCCCAGCACCGCAAGAAAGTGTCCGAGGCCGTTGATCCCGAACGCGGCCTTGTTCTGATCAATACCGGGAAGGGCAAAGGCAAGTCATCTGCGGCCTTTGGCGTTGTCATCCGCGCGCTTGGTTGGGGTCAGAAGGTTGCCGTGGTTCAGTTCATCAAGGGCAAGTGGAAAACCGGCGAGCGTCGTTTCTTCGAAGAACGTGATCTGGTCACCTGGCACACGATGGGCGAGGGGTTTACCTGGGATACACAGGATCGTGAGCGCGACATTGCAGCTGCCAATGCCGCCTTCGACAAGGCTTGCGCCCTTATGGCAAGTGGCGAATACGATCTGGTGGTTCTGGACGAGATCAACATCGCACTTCGCTATGGATATCTCTCGGTCGAGCAGGTGATAGACGGGCTGAACGCGCGTTCGGACAAGACGAGTGTGTTCCTGACAGGCCGCGACGCACCGCTGGCGCTGCGTGATTATGCAGATCTGGTCACCGAGATGACCGAAGAAAAGCATCCGTTCCAGGCGGGAATCAAGGCCCAGCGCGGGGTGGATTTCTGAACCTTGCAATAGCGCAGCCCGTATTGCTGCGCAGTTATCCTCTGCCGCTTAGCACAGTTTCAAAGATATATCGCAACGACTTGCGTTGACGGACGGTGCCTTGTGCCCGGGCTTCTTCTGCGGTTGCGGTGTCCCGGTTCTGGCGATCAGCATAGGCACAATAGTCGCCTTCGCAACAGTTGCACCCGCACGCAACTAGCGCATCATGTCGGGCCATGATTTCGTCAAGCGTGTCTGTCATCTGTGACCTCACCCCGCACTGGGATAAATCTGATGAATTCAGTCAGCTTTTTCAAGTAAATTCACCCGACCGGTCGATACACTTCTCTGCTCTGAGCCGCCGATTTCTAAAACAGGCAGCTCAGCTTTTTTGGCAGTATTTGGACAAAGTTGCCAATGCAGAGGCACAGCGCTCAGGCAGCGACTTCCTGCTCGGGCGCGCTGAGCGAGATGACGAGAACCACGGCCGCACCGTTCAGCCAGTAGAACGCCGCATCCAATCCTGAAAACCCCAGTACACTAGGTGCAAACAGAAAGGTGATGCCGACAATAAGGTCCACGGCCAAGTGAAATTTGTAGGGTAGAACGCGCCAAATTCCCAAATGATGGTCGGTCAGAACCGTCAGGACAAAGGCGGCGACGCCAGTGACAACCGAAAGCCACAGCGCCAGCGGGTTGGACTGACCCAATCCCAGCAGGAATGGCAGTGTCATCAGGGCAATGGCAACCGGGTAGTCCAGATACGCGTGGACAGAGCGGGTAACGAAACGCAGGGACATAAGATTCTCCTCTTTTCAATCAGTGATGAAAGAAAGATAGAAAGCCTGACCCGAACGCTGAATTCTTGATCGTTTCAAAAATCTTGCAGATCGTACATAATATTCGGCGTATTAGTGCATGGACCTGTATGCGGCTGGTGACAAGCCGACCTGCTTCTTGAAAACGCGGGAAAACGCGGCCTCAGAGGCATATCCAACTTCGGCTGCTGCATCTGCGACGTTCCATCGTGCCTCTGTAAGGCCATGGCACGCAATCTGCATGCGCCAGTCGGTGAGGTATTGCATCGGCGTCGTGCCCATCTTCTGGGCAAACAACTGAGAAAAGGCCGTGCGCGACATGCCGGATTCGCGTGCCAGTGTCGCAACACTCCAGTCTTGCGCTGGCGCTTGGTGGAACGCCGTCAATGCGCGTGAGATGCGTGTATCCGCAAAGCCCGCAAGGGCAGTGTCCTGAGGGCTTTGCCGTTCCAGGTAGGTTCGGATCGCCTGCGCAAACAGAACTTCGGACAGCTTCAGGGCAATCAGATCGCCGCCAATACGGGCCCCGGAAACTTCGGATCCGATCATGCGCAGGGTCGATTCCATCCACGATCCGGCCTCTTCGCCATAATTCTCGATCAGGATGTAGGGCGGCAGGCGGTCGATCAGCATATGCCCGGTGCCTTTTCGTCCTGCTGGGCCGGTGAATGAAAAATGACCGCAGATCAGTTGTGTGTCCCGGTCCTCGTCTGCACCGCCATAGACAAGAACGCCATCGCCCTTGTAGCCGGCAATCTCAAGAACCTGTTCCAGAGGAAGCGCATCCAGTGGCCTGACCTCGGCACACAACAACGCATGTGGCGCCCCATGAGGGATCAGGATCAGATCCCCCTGCCGCAGCCGCAACGTTTCCCCGGTGGATGAGACATGGACCTTGAGTTCACCCCGTTGGACAAAATGAAACCGCGCGACGTTTTCGAATTCCGGCACCTGAATACCAAATGGTGGTGTGAACGAGGTGCGGAAGTAGAACGTGCCACGCAGGGACAGACGGGTGAGAATATCGCTGAGTAAATCCAACATGTGTCGAAGATACGGGAATTGACCCGATCGTCCAGATCACGGAACGCTTTGCACGACAATTTGCACGATCTGCAACAAAAACCCCGCCGAAGCGGGGTTTTGCAACTTATTACGAGCGGACCAGCTTTTCGTAATCTTCTGCGATTTCGCGGGTCAGGTCGCCGACTTCGAAAGTGTAATCGCCGATTTGCCCGACCGGAGTGACCTCGGCCGCGGTTCCGGTCAGCCAGCACTGTTCGAAATCAGCCATTTCTTCGGGCTTGATGCGCCGCTCATGCACAGTGATGCCTTTATCCTTCAGCATCTGAATGACGGTTTGGCGGGTGATACCGTTCAGGAAGCAATCCGCCAGCGGGGTGTGAACCTCTCCATCCTTGACGAAGAACACGTTGGCACCTGTTGCTTCGGCCACATAACCACGCCAGTCCATGAACAGCGCGTCCGAGCATCCCTTGGCTTCGGCCTTGTGCTTGGAAATGGTGCAGATCATGTAAAGGCCCGCAGCCTTGGCGTGAACCGGGATGGTTTCCGGGCTGGGGCGTTTCCATTCGGCGATGTCCAGTTTTGCGCCCTGCATCTTGGCGTCGCCATAGTAGGCACCCCAAGGCCAGACCGCGACGGCCATCCGTACCGGGTTGCGGGCCGACGCCACGCCCATGTCTTCGCCAGACCCGCGCCAGACCAATGCGCGGACATAGGCATCCTGAAGGCCACTGGCTTTCAGGGTCTCTTCCTTGGCTGCTTCAATCTGATCGACAGAATAAGGCATCGGCATGTCCAGTGCCTCGGCGCTGGCGATAAGACGTTCGGAATGTTCGCGGCTTTTGAAGATCTTGCCGCTATAAGCGCGTTCCCCCTCGAACACGGATGAGGCATAGTGCATCGCGTGGGTCAGAATATGCACATTGGCATCGCGCCAGGGCACCAGCTTGCCATCCATCCAGATGACACCGTCACGATCATCATACCCTGCCATGCGAAACCTCCTGAACCGGGTTAAATTTCCGATTGTTGCGCTACTTAGGTCCGATGCGGACACAATGTTGCGCAAAAACTGCGATTCGATACCTCTCTGCCCTTGGAATGTCAATAACGCTGACATAAAGTCGAACCCGAGTAACGAATGAGGCATGATATGTCCGAAATCCGCCCGGCCCCGCGATATGGGGGCGAAAGCCTGTTGTTTTTGACGGATGAACAATTGCGGCAGGGGATCGAGGCAATGTTCTTCGCCTATCGCGGCTTTACCGCGGATCCCGATCGTATCCTGTCCGAAATGGCCTATGGCCGCGCCCATCACCGCGCGATCCATTTTATCAATCGCGCCCCGGGCACCACGGTGAACAACTTGCTGGCGATCCTCGGGGTTACAAAACAGTCTCTGAACAGGGTCCTTCGGACGTTGATCGAGGATGGTCTGGTGGAAAGCCGGGTCGGAACCGTGGACAAACGTGAACGGCATCTATTTCTGACGGAAAAGGGCGAAACGTTGGAGGCCACGTTGTCAGATGCGCAACGAACAAGAATGCGCGCGGCCTTCAAGGATGCCGGTCCCGAGGCCGTGGCCGGGTTTCGCAAAGTGCTTGAAGCAATGATGGATGCTGATATGCGTCATGCCTATACGAAATTGCGGGATACGACATCATGAGCGAAATAGATGCACATTTGCTGATTGTTGATGATGACGAACGCATTCGCGATCTACTCAAGAAGTTCCTGATGCGAAACGGGTTTCTGGTGACGGCGGCACGGGATGCGGCCCATGCGCGGCGGGTTCTGTCGGGGTTGGATTTCGACATGATCGTCATGGATGTGATGATGCCGGGCGAAGATGGCGTCAGTCTGACCAGGTCGCTGCGTGACACTCATACGACGCCGATCCTGTTACTAACCGCCAAGGGCGAGACCGAGCATCGGATTGCAGGGCTTGAAGCCGGGGCGGATGATTATCTCGCCAAACCTTTCGAGCCGAAAGAGCTGCTACTGCGGATCAATGCGATTCTGCGCCGGATGCCGGAAACCCCGGCCGAGGAAACAGCGGCGAAGATCCTGCATCTCGGCCCCATCCGGTATGACATTGAACGCGGTGAAATGTGGCAGGGCGAAAGGCCAGTCCGCCTGACCGCGACCGAAAGCCAGCTGATGAAAATCTTTTCGGCCCAACCTGGTGAGCCAATCAGCCGCGCAAAACTGGTGGAAGATCTGGGCCGGGATAAAGGACAGGCACAGGAACGTGCGGTGGACGTGCAGATCACCCGCCTGCGCCGGAAGATCGAACAGGACCCGAAACAGCCCCGGTATCTGCAGACAGTCCGGGGCGCGGGCTATATGCTGGCGCCCGATTGAATGAGCCGCTGTGCGGCGATTTAAGCCTTCGGCGAGGATATTTTAGCCAGATGAAGATGGGATCCCGATGAAAACCGCCCTTTTGACACATGCCGATTGCCTTGGACATGTCACACCGCAAGGTCATCCGGAACAGGTGGCGCGGCTGGAGCATATCCTGCACGCGCTTGAAGGACTTGACCTGAAGCGCGTGACCGCTCCACTGGCGGCAGACGATGATTTGCTGCGTGTTCATCCCGAAAGCCATATCCGAGACATCAGATCGTCACGCCCTACTGACGGGTTTGCGCAAATCGACGGGGACACCTTCATGTCACCGGGTTCCGTGGATGCGGCCTATCGTGCGGCTGGTGCGGCGGTACGGGCCGTTGATCTGGTTTTGGGCGGTGAGGCGCCGAACGCCTTTTGTGCCATTCGCCCACCGGGGCACCACGCCGAAGCCGAGAAAGCTATGGGGTTCTGCCTGTTTGGCAATGCGGCGCTGGCTGCGAAACATGCGCTGGATTACCACGGGCTGAAGCGGGTCGCAGTGGTCGATTTCGACGTTCATCATGGCAACGGCACGCAGGACCTGCTGTGGGATGAAGATCGGGCCCTGGTAATCACGAGCCAGCAGATGCCGTTATGGCCAGGATCGGGCCGCCCGGACGAGACAGGCGCTTACGATAACGTTCTGAACATCCCGCTTGCCCCGGGCACCGGCGGGGCTGAGATGCGATCCGCCTATGAAACGCAGGCCTTTCCACGCTTGCGGGCGTTCCGGCCGGAACTGATCATCATCTCGGCCGGGTTCGATGCGCATCAGGACGACCCTCTGGCCAACCTGAACTGGTCGACCGGCGATTTTGCTTGGATCACGGCAGAGCTGTGCGGGATAGCCGATGAGGTGTGTCAGGGCCGTATCGTCTCGACTCTGGAGGGCGGGTATGATCTGAACGCACTGGCCGAGGCGGCACGCGCCCATGTGGAAGAACTGATGAAGGCAGCACGATGACCGATACCCCAGTTGAACAGATGACATTCGAGCAGGCCATGAAAGAGCTTGAGGCCGTGGTTGGCCAGCTTGAGCGCGGCGACGTGGCGCTGGATCAGTCGATTGCGCTGTATGAACGCGGGGCCGCTTTGAAAAAGCGTTGCGAGGACGAGTTGAAGCGGGCCGAGGAAAAAGTGGCCGCGATCACTCTGGACGCGAATGGCCAACCGACCGGGACAACACCTGTCGAAGGTCAGTAAATGTTTCAGGAAAGACTGGCGCAGGACGCGGCGTGTCTTCAGGATCATTTTGACCTGACAATGGGCGCGCTGGCCGATCTGGATGTGACACGGGCAATGGCCTATGCCACCCGTGGCGGTAAACGGCTGCGCGGCTTTCTGGTTCTGGAAAGTGCGCGCCTGCACCAAATCAACGAGTCCCGCGCGATCTGGCCCGCGACCGCAATCGAGGCCCTTCACGCCTATTCTCTAGTTCACGACGATCTGCCTTGTATGGATGACGACGATCTTCGGCGCGGACGCCCCACGGTTCATGTGAAATGGGACGAAGGCACGGCCGTACTTGCCGGGGACGCGCTGCAGACACTGGCCTTTGAACTGTGCACCCGGCCCGAGGTTGGAGATGCAGACGTTCGCGCTGATCTGGCACTGACACTGGCCAGGGCAAGCGGTGCGCAAGGTATGGTTTTGGGGCAGGCGCTTGATATCGCGGCGGAAACCGCTTCTGAACCTTTGACGCTGAATGCGATAACACTGCTTCAGGGCGGCAAAACGGGCGCTTTGATCGAATGGTCCGCCTGTGCGGGTGCGCGTCTGGCAAAAGCGGATCCAGAGCCCTTGCGCCAATATGCCCGGGCCCTTGGTCTTGCTTTTCAGATTGCAGACGACATCCTTGATGTTGAAGGTGATGCGTCAAAGGCAGGCAAACGTCTTCAGAAAGATGCGGATGCGGGAAAGGCCACTTTCGTATCTCTTCTGGGTTTGGATGCTGCCAGAACCCGTGCCAGTGAACTTGTTGATCAGGCCTGTGCCGCACTGGACGGGTATGGCCCGACGGCAGAAACCTTGAAGGAAGCCGCTCGCTTCGTTATTGCCCGGGACAGCTAAGCCAGGAACGCGCCAAATGTCTGACCGCCCCAAAACGCCTCTGCTGGACCTTGTGAACCGCCCCGCCGATCTCAAGCGGTTCTCGGACGCGCAGCTGCATCAGGTTGCGCAGGAATTGCGGGCCGAGACGATTTCGGCGGTTTCCGTAACCGGGGGGCATCTGGGCGCGGGTCTGGGCGTTGTGGAGCTGACGACCGCGCTGCACGCAGTTTTCGAAACACCGCGCGACAAGATCATCTGGGATGTAGGCCATCAGTGCTATCCGCATAAAATCCTGACCGAACGGCGCGACCGCATTCGCACGTTGCGTATGAAAGACGGCCTGAGCGGTTTCACCAAGCGCAGCGAAAGCCCCTATGACCCGTTTGGCGCCGCGCATTCCAGTACGTCCATCAGCGCCGCTTTGGGTTTTGCCGTTGCGCGTGATCTGGGCGGTGTGACTCCGGAAGGGTTGGGCGACGCCATTGCCGTGATCGGTGATGGATCGATGTCGGCAGGTATGGCCTTTGAGGCGATGAATAACGCAGGTCACTTGAAAAAACGCCTGATCGTCATTCTGAATGACAATGAGATGAGCATCGCCCCCCCGGTAGGTGCCTTGTCCAGCTATCTGTCCCGAATGTACGCCGAGGCGCCGTTCCACGATCTGAAAGCCGCCGCCAAGGGCGCTGTTTCACTGTTGCCCGAACCGTTCCGCGAAGGGGCCAAGCGCGCCAAGGAAATGCTCAAGGGTATGGCCGTCGGCGGAACCCTGTTCGAAGAGCTCGGGTTTTCCTATCTCGGGCCCATTGATGGGCATGACCTGGATCAGCTGCTGCCGGTTCTGCGCACCGTCAAGGCGCGGGCAACCGGGCCGATCCTGATCCACGTCTTGACCAAGAAGGGCAAAGGGTACGCACCAGCCGAACAGGCCCGCGACAAAGGCCACGCGACTGCCAAATTCGATGTGGTCACGGGTGAGCAGAAAAAGGCTCCGTCAAACGCGCCTTCTTACACGTCTGTCTTTGGCAAGGCTCTGGTGGATGCGGCCACGCACGATGACAAGATCGTCGCAGTGACTGCCGCGATGCCAGATGGCACCGGGTTGGGCCTGTTTGCCGAACGGTACCCGTCGCGCTGTTTCGATGTGGCGATTGCCGAGCAGCACGGCGTGACCTTCTCAGCGGCGTTGGCGGCAGGAGGGATGAAGCCATTCTGCGCCATGTATTCGACCTTTTTGCAGCGGGGTTACGACCAGGTTGTGCATGACGTCGCAATTCAGCGCTTGCCCGTTCGGTTTGCCATTGATCGCGCAGGTTTGGTGGGCGCTGACGGTGCCACCCATGCCGGGTCGTTCGATATTGCCTATTTGGCCAATCTACCGGGCATGGTCGTCATGGCCGCTGCGGATGAGGCGGAATTGATGCACATGGTGGCAACCGCTGTTGCGCATGATGAAGGGCCGATTGCCTTCCGCTATCCGCGCGGCGAAGGTGTCGGAGTGGACCTGCCCGAACGTGGTGAGGTACTGGAGATCGGCAAAGGCCGCATGATCCGAAAAGGCGCGCGCGTCGCACTTTTGTCTTTTGGCACGCGGCTGGCTGAAGTTCAGAAAGCAGCCGAGTCTCTGACCGCCAAAGGCATCAACCCAACCATCGCCGACGCCCGCTTTGCCAAGCCGCTGGATCGGGACCTTATCCTAGATCTGGCTGCGGATCATGAGGCGTTGATCACCATCGAAGAAGGCGCTGTTGGCGGATTTGGCAGCCATGTAGCACAGCTTCTGGCGGATGAGGGTGTTTTTGACCGGGGCTTGAAATACCGCTCGATGGTCTTGCCCGACATCTTCATTGATCAGGCCAGTCCTGCGGATATGTATGCCGTTGCGGGTATGAATGCAGAGCAGATCGAAGCCAGGGTGCTGGATGTTCTGGGCGTAACCTCGATCAGTGAAAAGCGCGCGTAATACCGGCGCTGCCTTACCCTTCTTTGGCTTTGCCGCTTACCAAAAGCAGGAGGCGATAGGCGACCCAGAACCAAGCGGGTATACATAGCGCCACGAGAACCTTTATTGCGGTTTATCTTGTCATGACAGAATCGCCGCTGTTTCAAAGATGATTTGAAGCGATAAGACACCGATTCAGACATCACCAGCTCATTAGGCGGCTGCTTCCATATTTTCTTTGGGAAGAAATGGTGCCCAGGAGAGGCTTTTCCCGATTCGTTAACCAGTCCTTAACGCCAACTCAAGTCACTGATGCTATTGCCAAAATCGTCGGCATACAAAGGCCTCATGTAGAGGGTCAGCTCGCCGATGTGATACAATTTGTGTAACAAACATCGAGGCAATAGCATGAGTTATCTTTGGCCCAGAGGAAACGTATTCTGGTTCAGAATGAGAACACCTTGCAAATACAAGGCAGTTCACGCAGACGCGTTTCTCACGGAATCCCTGAAAACCGACAGTCGAAAAACAGCCCAAGCCTTGGCTTATCAAGTTCGTGAAAGGCGTTTGGCCGAGTTGGAGGCCAAGTTGACCATGGGGAATGGCGGCCATGACGAAGATCGTTACCGATCCGCAATCAAGCTTGCGAAAGACAATGGTGTCGCACCGGCTACTGCTTCCGAATTGGCCGGCGGAAGATTGGAAGAGATCGTGTTACGTCTAAGAAACTTGATAGATCAGGATCCGTCGGCCAAATCTCCGCTGTTTGCGGCAAATCTAGGCGGATTTCAGCTGCCTGATACCAGGGTGACTGAGGTCGCTGATAGGATGGATCAACTTTGCCCAGACAAAGTGGCTCGTAAGAATGACCGACAAAAAAGAATGTGGCTCAACCGTTACAAGCGAGCAGCCAAAATGTTTGCTGAAGTTGCGGGCGAAAAGTCGATCTCAGAGATCTCAGCGAGCGATGCGTCAAAATTCCGACGAGCGTGGGAAATGCGTGTGAATGCCCAAGAGGTAACGACACAGTATGCGAACAAGCACTTCGGCTACTTGAGAAATATCGTCAGCGCATTTTATGAAGATCTAGAAATTGATGATTACACAAACCCTTTTTCGACTATTCGCATTAAGGGCGAAGCAATTTGGGAGAAAGAAAAGGAGCCAAGCCCAAAGCTTGAGTTCACCCCAAGTTGGATTGCCCAAAACATCATCAATGGAGATAAACTGGACGGGTTGAATGACGAAGCTGAAGCCATCTTGACAGTGTGCGCAGAAACAGGATGCCGACAGACTGAGATCTATGACTTGCCTCCCTCGTCAATTCATCTCGACGCGGATGTTCCACATATCATGGTCAAAGTCGAAGGTGGTGAGCACCAGAGAGAAATCAAAAACAAGGCATCAAGGCGACCAGTTGTACTTGTGGGCGCAGCTTTGGAGGCTATGAAACGTTTCCCAAGTGGCTTTCCACGCTATCGGGGTAAAGAGGGTTACAGTGCCGCAGTTTCAAAGTTCTTTGCTCATAACAACCTCTTCCCGACGGACCAACACTGCGTGAGCAGCCTCAGACACAGCTTTGAATCAAGGATGATCAGGGCGGGTTTAAGCAACGAAGAACGAGGTTTCATGATGGGACATTCAATGAAGTCTATTCGAGGCCGTGAAGTATACGGAAACGGTCCAGATCTTCGCATCAGGGCTCTCTATGCCGAACTCGTGTCATTTGAAACAGAGAGTTGGAAACCCCGCGAACCAGAGGAGATTTTCAGAGATATCGACAACATTCTTGTTGAGGACGGATTTCGGGTGACTGGCCGCAGGCGGTAGATCTCGCAACGGCCAGTCGTGAAGCTCTAGTGACGCAAAAACTTTGCAGCGGTTGTATTCACGATGGCGCGTCACAAGAGTCTCATGACGCACTTAATGACGTCGACTACGAGCAATCTTGGGATTAGGCACGAGAGCAGCGCCACACTGGATTGCGACATTGCGCCGCACCAAGTGATCGGCCACCAAGCGAAGTGGTAGAGGTTTCTATCCTAAAGTGATGCCTCAGGCATCACTTCGACAATATTTCACAAACACAAATTGCCGTATGATTTTTTAATAAACTTATCAGTGTGTTGCGCAATTTTTTCTGACCTGTTGATTTTGCCAACACGCTCCCGCATATCTTTCTTACGACGCTTGAATGACGAAGCTGAAGAACGAAACGGAGAACATATGACAGAAAAAGACACTGGGTTTGGAACTGAACAGTCGGCCCCTCAACTTGGTAGGGCCGCCAGCAGAATTCCCGAGTAGACTTTCAACATCGGGCATTCGTTTGATGCTGTTCCCGGACGGCTAATCGAAGTCACTGCAAGGCATCCGAATGGTACGTAGGACTCGGGCGAAACGATGCTGAACGAACACGGAGACATCGCGAACACGCTCAAACGCGAACGCATTCAACACTAACTACCTTCCCGAAAATTGACTTCAAACAACGGTGAGCATCGCTTCACCGAACGCTACCGCTTTGCTCTCCTGAACAGATAGGAGAGCAGCTCCTCGCCGGCTCTAGCAAACAGCCCGCAGTCCAAGCAATCAAACCCAAAAATGGAGAAATGTATGAACAAAAACACCATCAAGACCGCGGCAGACGGCATCTGCCAGCTTGAGAAACTGGATCGCGAAAGCCCTACAGTCCTGGCCGCAATCGAATATCTGATGCGTAAACATCGATTTTCCCATCCCGAGGGGGAGTTCGACAATGCTGGGCGGTTCAGCCTCTCCGCAGAGGAACAGCACGATTGCTGCGTCGGTATCCGGACACCATCCCGAGCGTACCCGCACTCAGCAATGGTGCACGCACGCACCATTGCCCATGTCGCAAATCTCTTTGACGTCGACGCTCTAGACGTACGTCGGCTGGCAAAGCGGATCGAAGCAGAAGCCTCCATCCCAGACTGAATTTTCGAAAAATCGAAACACACCAAACGATGAATCGCGATTCATCGAACGCTCTCGCCTTGCCAATCGAAACTTGGAGGGAGTCAAAAAGCCGATGATAATCAATGAGGTGACGATATCTAACGCGCCCTCAACTTCCCCAACCAACCTTCTCAACGCGGCTGCATCGTGTCGGCCGCGACCCAATCCCTGCGTCCAATCGCAAGTCGTCATAGGAATCCCTCATGCTTGATGAAACACCGCTGTCCGAGCAGCACGCCGCCCCAATGACTCCCGAAGAATTGCGGCCTCCCAGGCTCACAGTTCTGCGTGCTCTGGAAGGCAAGAAGGCCGTGAAGATCTTCTCGAGGAAGGGTGTTCGATCTTACGACAAGGCGACCTGGTTCGAGGCAATGGATGTGGAAATCATCGATTTTGAGAGCCTTGTCAGCGCCCTGAGTGAGCTGGAAAGAAGCGATGACAGGATCATTGTCACGGGCCGAGTTACAGAAGCATATCAAGGAAAACCCAAGATTCCCCGCAGGAAAAAACCTCGTGGCGGGGAGCCCGCCAGTCTTGAAGATGCTGGCTCTAGGATCGCGATGTTCGATTGCGATGACTTCTTAGTTCCGGAGGGCCATGGATGGCACGACACAGCAGGGCTTGCGAAAGCAACCTGGAACATTCTGACAGATCGCGTGAATGCGTTCAAAGGCGTCCACGTCTTTTGGCAAACCAGCGCCAGAGCCGGTCAGCCAAACTTAGCAGATAAGGCCAAATTTCACTTCTGGATATTGCTCGACGAACCGTTGAGCGAGGGACAAAAAAGGTCGCTGTACGGATTGGCCGGAACCGACAAGAGCCTCTCCTGCCCCATCCAACCCCACTATATCGGGCGTCCTTCGTTTGATGGAGTCGCGGATCCTTTAGGCGGACAACCGCGGTCGGGTGTGATCATTGGCGAGTGTGACACTGCCCGCGTTAAGGAGCTCGGTCTCGAAGAGGTCGAATCTGCCAAATCAGAACTCCGGCTCAGTAACTTGGACCGAAAAGCGCGCGCTTCCTCTGCCCTGCGCGATCAGACTACAAACTCTACCTGGGCAGAGCGTCAGCTGAACACTGCGTGCGACCTCATCTTGAGTGCCGACGAACGCAATACAGAAATCAACAAGCAGGCATTCTTCATTGGCGGAGCGGTCGCCAAGGGCCTCATTGACGAACAAACCGCGCTTGAACGCTTGCATGAAGCCGCGGCCGCAACAGGCCATGATCGCTTTAAAGAGGCGCTGAACAACGGTTTTCGCGATGGGCTGAAACATCCATTGAAATGGAACGATAAGCCCAAACCCCCACAAAACTTGGGGCCCTATTACCCTCCCGCGAGCGAATGTCGCACATCGGCAGTGGAGGGCAGCCGGGCCGCGATCAACACCTGGGCAGACAAGAGTATCGACTATCTAGCCCAAAAAGGCCCAACGGCTCCGCCACGTGAAATGGTTTGGGGGATGCAAGGTGGCGGAAAAACCGGCACCCTTGTTGGACGCGAAGACCCCCCAAATGGAAACTCAGAGTCAGGAACAAGACCAGAGACATCCGCCGGCGCTCTACATCGAACGGCCGGCCTGGTGAGCGTCATGTACCTGCCCACGCATACCAAATGCGAAGAGGCCGCCGAAACGTACCGGAAATGCGCACCAGAAGGCGCGCCTCCATGCATGGTGATACGCGGGCGCAGCCAAAAAGATCCCGAGAGCAAAACCGGTCAGAATATGTGTCTGCTTTCAGATCTAGCTGATCGATTGGCAAATCAGGGTGTCACAGTTCGCAGCACTCTTTGTGTCACATGTCCGCTCAAAGACGACTGTGGCTACCTGCGGCAAGAGCGTCTTGTTGAGAAACACATTCAGGCCGGATTCGGCCTCGTATTCTTCGCACCACATGCTTACGCTTACTTGCCTTTGCCTGCGGAAACCCAATCTGATCAGGCCATCTTCGACGAAAGCCCGGGCAGCACAATCATCGAGAAACTACAGCTCTCCATCGTTGATCTGCTGACACCGTTGGAATTTGGCGGAACCACCTTACTGGTTTCCGAAAAGCGCAAAAATGACATGGCGGCAGATACCATTGCGGATGCTAAACACCTGGTCGAGCCGGCCCTCAAGGTGATTGCGGCGGCGTATCACACTGAATACGGGCTATCCTTGGATCACCTTCGATCCAACGGTGTAGATGCAACCAAGCTGGAGAGCATCCTTGCGGCATTGGATGCCTGTCGCGACAAACGTGTCCCCATTTTGATTGGTAGTCAGCTCTCCACCTTGGATCATTCCGCATCTGTAGAACAGGTTCAACGGTCTGCCCGTAAGATTGCGCGCACATTCTCTTCCAAATCAGGACCGCGGATTGATCACCTGCGCGTATTCCTGGAGGTTCTCAAAACGGAGATGGAAACTGAGTTAAGCTGGCCAATTGCGATTGCCGCAACGCATCCATCATCGGGCATTCTGACTGTTGTTCGTCTGCGCCCGCTCACGCACTCCGATGACAAACCGTTTCTTTTTCTTGATGGCACAGGAGATCCAGACCTTGCCAAAATCATGTTCGGCGATGATTTGAAGGCACATCGGTTTGCTGCTGAAAGGAATTCGGTTGTTACACAAGTAGTTGGAAACCAGATGTCCTCCCAGAACATTTTGGGAAAACAGGGTGCCAATGAACTGATAGATGAGCCTACCTCCCCGAAGTGCGCCCTGCTTCAGGGCCGGATCAAGGGTGTACTGGATCGTTTCCCCGACGCCGCCGTTTTTCTGACCAAGAAGATCCGGAAAGCCCTCGGGCTGTCAGATGATGCGAGAGCCGGCCACTTCAACGCGATTAGAGGCCTTAACCATTGGGAAGATCGGCCGGCCGCCATCATAGTGGGCCGCGAGCAAGCCCCGATGCAGGAGATTGAACTGACGGCCCGGGCCTTTGCAGCAAAACTCGGGAGGCCATTGGCCAGTTCGGGTCCGGTATGGGAATGGCGCGGTATCCGCACGCGGGACGAGGCCTCTTCTTATCCCATTGTTGTGATGACTCACCCTGATCCTTTAGTTGAGAAGATCCTGCATCAAACAAGGGAAGCTGAGATTGCACAGGCCATCGACCGGATCAGGCTGATCCACAATAGGGAGCCCAAGGAGGTCATCATCATGAATGAGATTGCCGTCGACATCACGGTGGACCGGGTTGTGGGATGGCCTGACTTTTGGCCGGGGGGGACACGCCCGGAACGGGCAGTCCAAATGTCTGGTTTCCTACCCCTTGATGGTCAGGAAGCTGTAAATTTGTTTCCTGAAATCTGGAATAACAAAGAAACCTCAAACAAGGATCTCAAGCCTCTGAGAAGCTTAGTGTCAGAAAATGTATATAAAGACTTATTATATGCGAAACCTGACAGTAAGGCCGTTTGCCACGTTCGGTACAAAAAACACATACCGGGAAGCCAACGCACCCACTGGCGGGCCGGTTTAGTATATTCCCCCCGCGCTGAGGCAAAGGGGCTGGTTGAGAAAGTCACCGGGGAACTGCTGGAGTTCGCGGTGCTGAGTGAAAATTCGCTCCTAGACAACAGTGGAGGTTGAGCAAGGCCGGATCAGTTTTGGATTACCGACGGAAATCCCCCTCAATCTCAACCGGCACAAAGTTCATACCTTCCAAATTTGGCAAAACCAGCTTCCCCTGCCGCGCCATTCGCCGCCAGTCAGACACTCTGCTGGGGATCAGCTCATACCGCTTGGCAACCGCGTTGACAGTTTCGCTTTCGTTCAGGGTATCCGCCACGATCCGGGCCTTCAACTCCGGCGGTCAATTACGCTTACCATCCGCCCGACGCAGCAACGTTGCCAGAAACTCGCTCGTAACTCCCATCAAGAAACTCCCCACAAATCAAAGAAGCCTCTGAATCGCAGATAAAGCGGCAGCACGAAAGTGTGGGGGCGGCAAACCGCTTACAGTTCTCAGCGACAATCAACAGCCTTATGCCCAAAGTGCTGTGTAGCATGTTCGACCATGCAGTTCCCAATTGCTTCCCCCAGTTTCGGCGGCACAGCATTCCCAATCAGAGTTCCCACATGTTTGAATGAAAACTCTTCTTTGTCGCTCCAAAATTCGTATGAACTCGGAAATGATTGAATGATAGCGGCCTCCCGGAGGCTGATGGCCCTGTCTTGTTCAGGATGACCAAACCTACCATTTCCAAAACCGTAGCATTGAGTCGTCATTGTGGGTGCTGGCTTATCCCACTCCATCCTGCCGTATACAGACGGATAACTCTTACCTGAACTTCTTTTGTGGCACTCGGCTCGCAGCTCCGATGGCCAGTCTCTCCAGGTTCCACCCGGAACGGATGCGCGTATTCTATCTAAGTTTAATTCACTAAGCACTGAAGACGTATGAAGTTTATCTCTGTTGCATTTTTGGCCGGCCGCAATTTTTGGCAGGCCCCCAATGGCGTCTTTTACAGTAACAATTTCGGGCTCCTCAGGGTCGGAGAAGGATATTTTTCCCAAAAGTGAAGCAACTAAAACTAAGCGCTTTCTTGTCTGAGGTATTCCAAACCTAGTGCAATCAACTATACGCCAAGACACTGAGTACCCTAAGTCATTCAGAGTAAGAACAAAATCACGCCAAACCTCTCGCTTAGAAAGCCCCGAAACATTCTCCATAGTCACCAGTTCGGGGCGAACGCCTTCCACGATCCGTTGAAAATGCAACAACAAGTTCCATCGGTCGTCGCTTGATTTTCGACTATGCGAATAGGTGGAAAATGGCTGACAGGGAGCACATCCCGCCAATAAACGAACTTTGGCATCTCCAAACATCGAGTCAACTGTTTCACAAGATAATTTGGCGACATCCTCTTGATAGAACCTAGCGCTTGAGTTGGCCTCAAGCGCATGTCTACATTTGGGATCTAGGTCCACTCCGTAGGCTACCTTCACTCCAGCTTTCCACAAGCCATAAGTCAGCCCACCCGCGCCGCAGAACAAGTCAACAGCAACCGGATAGTGTGGAGTGTCGTTTTTTCCTGTCATCCGATACTCAAAGGCCTCCAGAAGGTTTTGCTAGCCCGTATGCCATGACTGATGTGTAGATTGGAGGAGAATTTTCGGTTTTGAGCCTGAACATCAAAAATTTCTCGCTCTTGCAGCATCCAAAGCTCGGATCGGCCTGGTTGAAGCTTCAAACGAGTCTACAAAAAGCACCTTTCCACCAATACTTTCGGTCGCATCTGCTAGGATGTTTTGCTGATGAGAAGTTGGTGCGGTTTTCCAGAATGGGTGTACAATCAGGTAGTTAATTTCTCCTGTGCCTGATCCCTCTGATATGGCACTAAGGCCCGCCCTCCCAATCTTCCGAATAGATCTGGCGTTCGGGTTATGACTCCAAATTTCCTTTGCAATGCGTTCTGCTTGTTGAAGCCAGTCGGCAAGCTCGAAGTGTGATGAAAAGTCACCATCCAACCCTGCTTTATAGTCCACATCTAGCATCGCTCTCAGGAAGCCAATGCCCAATCGCCAGTCTAGTAGTCCATGGTAGTTCCTGTTTCCGTATCTTTGGAGGCAATGGTAGCAGGCCGTCGAACAGGCTTGCATGTGGTCGCCTGAGCGGAAACTTGAGACAAGAGGATCTCCCTCGTTGTAAACCATGTCCGATATCAGCCTTTGGACCAACGGACGGGAACCAATCTTGTCCGCTAGTCTTCTTGAGAACCCTGCACCATTGACAAGTTGATCAGCGATTTGAAGTAATGGTCGCCCCTGTCTGACTCTAGGTTCAAGAGCCTCGAATTCTTCCGGAGACACATCAAGCTCCAATGAAGCCCTTTGAATGATTAGCTGTGTCGCAGAAATTGCTGCGGCTCGCACACTTGTTGCGTATGGACTACGTTGACCATTGTCCTGCCTTAACCCCAGTTTGGAAAAGGAAAGGTCGGCGTGGCACCTCTCCATTACCAAATAGAGAGAGTCCGTGTTTTTTCTAGACATTAGGTAAACTGTTTGCTCGGCTTGCTCGTTGCCATGCTCATCAAGTTCGGCGATCCAGTTTCTAGTCGACCCAACGCTTTCCGGCTGCACAAATTGGTTTGGCAGAGAGCTCAACCACTTCTTTTCTGGCTTTTGGACTAAGATGTTTTTCTGCTGATAAGGCTTTACAGTGTAACCTGAGAAGGCTTCTCCATCTACATCAGGTCCCCGATTTCGACGGATTATTGCTGCCTTGCTGCCAGTAGCAACTGACATGTTGGTTTCGGGTACATTAAATGTAGAAATTTCTTCAAGCTCTGAAGAGGTTTCTCTCCGCACCAGGTTGGTAAAGTCCTCAGCTTCATCGATATCAGTAGGCTTGAAAGTAGTCCTGAACCCGTCCGGCATCACATATTCATTGTAGGCGGACGGATCAATTTTTGACGAACAATCTCCGCAAAACGCTGAATTAACTACTTGAGTGTCGGAGGAGTTGATGGCACCGCAACTCGGGCAATCTGCTATGAAAGCCGTTTCGGTCCACCATTTTTGACTAGGCTTTGGCGCGATTCTAACGTGCCCATTGGGAGATTTAATTATGCGTCCCAGTGAAGAGGTAAACCCGACCGATGTGTGTTTCTGCTTGTCGCGAATGAGAGATCGACCCGGAGCGAACTCGTAGATTGCGATATCTAACTCGCGATCAATTGTATCCCAAGAGTTGCTTCCGCCACCTTCAAGTACTGGACCAAGATAGAGATTCCTAACCCTCGTGGGCATTCCGTACATCGGAAGAAGACCATTTTCAGCCAGGAAACTAGCTAGGTTAAGAGGCGATATCTCACCGGTATCCTTCAGCCCGCCTATTTCAGCTAAGACTTCTTCAACCGAACACGCATCTTTTAATGCATTGGATTTCTGTTCGTTTCCTGAGGATAGCACCGCCACAAACGTGTCCCTAGTATGCAAAGACTGATGCAAAGCAGTTTCAAGTTTTTCGGGCCAAACAGAATCTGGTTCGTAATAGACGGAGCAAGGAACAAACTCACCATGCACGTCAGCCGGGGCATCGTCGCCAGGATACGTATCGCCGGCTTCGGCTCTTAGCAGGTCAAATGCCTTAGTTAACCAAACCTTTCTAAGAAGCCGAAGTGGTATCTCAATATGCTCGGTAGTTAGAAATGGTGGAGGCGGGGCACTGCCCGTGATCGCTTCGGGATTGCGAAAATAGTGCAAGTCGTGACTTCTGCTTCGGCAAAGTGTTGCTACAAATGAGAAAGCCTGACCCCTTCGACCTGCACGACCTACCCTTTGCTGATAGTTGAAACGCTGAGGAGGCATATTTGCTTGGTAAACAGCCTCTAGCGCACCGATGTCAATTCCAACCTCCATCGTTGTAGTAACGGAAAGAAGGTCAATTTCCTTTGCGTTGCGATCTAGATGTGGGTCAACTCCGGCCGGGGTATCGACAAAAATCCCTCTAAATCTTCGAAGCCTTTCGGCAGGAGATCTCGTTTGCCCGCTCAGCTCTTCTGATCGCAAGCGAAATGCCCCTGATTGAGCGTCGTCGCTCCTATTGATGCGGTGCGCCAGGAAGTTGTGCCTAGCAAGGTCGCCTGCGCAGCCGGTTTTTGTTTCCGGAAGCTTTGTCCCGCATCGGGTGCAGAGGTTTGTCCCTTTGTGAAGGTGTACCCTGGTACACTTTGGGCAGGCCCAATAGGGGTCACTTTCGTCGGACAAGTGAATGAATAGTTTATCTAGTACTATTCGACCATTCTTGTGACCTAGCTTTGCAAACTGCTCCAGAACATTGTCAAGTTCTTGAACTGGGTCCGACTCGTTCAGAATGGTAGCGTAGTTCTTAATGCGCCGCCTCTCGACGGAACGCCCATCGGGCCAGTCCTTTCCGTTGCCAGCCCACTTATTCTCTTGAATACGATAGTTGTCAGCAAAAACTCTTAGCCACGAATCCATCTTAGTAGAGCCGCCTTGCGAGTTTGGATATAGCGTGGGGTAGCCTAGGCCAGTTTCCTCCAAGGCGAAGTAAGATCTATTGAACAAAACCTCGTCTACAAGCGGCCGCTGTTCTGTTGCAACTTGCGCCTTTGCATTTGCCAGCTGCAAGGAACCGTCAGCACTAATCCAGTCGACCGATTGGTTTTTGGTCTCAAAGAAACCTTGCCACTCTCGACCCTCAGCGTTGTTCTGATCGCTTCGGCCAAGCAGTTTGACGCCGACATCGTCGGTCGGATGAATACCTAAACGAACCATATTGGCCAACAATGGCCCTATGTTATCAGAACCTCCTTTAGAGGAACCTGGTATAGGCTCAAGTACTTCCTTGAGTGGGACACGATTACTATCTCTCGCATCACTTGCCTTGCTTAGCTGCTTTATTAAGTCGGCAGCTTCTTCGAGCCTGCCAGCATTGACAGCCTCCTTGAGTTGTTTATCAATCTCTGATTTGTCGAGCCTTGGCTTCCTTGATATCTCGCGCAGCGCATCCACCAAAAGTAGGCGGCGAGCGTCTTGATGATGGCGGCGTTCAATGTCCAATGAAGCTTTTGCGGCATCCTGTCGACTGTCCGAGAAAACGATAGCTTTTGGCGTGTGCGTTTCATGGCCAGCGTGAAGCAACTCGAATACTTCGGTCGCCACCAATTGCGAGCTCTTGCCAAAACCCGTTCGAAAGTTTCGTATTGGAGATCTCCTGAGCGGCTTCCTTCTGGGTGAATAGTCTGTCCCACACGCGGGGCAGCAGTTCGGCCCAGCAGTACCCGGTTCCCGAAGAAATTTGTCAGATCCAAACCCTGGAAGATAAAACAGCTTTCCAGCAATTTCATTTTGTGAAGATGCGTTTGCCCCTTCAGTGATCATGCCGCTTTGCGTGTTGAGTGTTGCTTCCTTCCAGATTTCCTTTGTGTTGTCTCCCGAATTCGCATCTGCCCGACTGGGCCAGAAGATTGCGAAGTCTTCGTAACTCAGTTGTTCATAGTTTTGGTCGGCACCGATTTCAGGTAGTTTTTCAAGTTCAGGCGACGCAGGGAGCAGCTCGACTTGAATATTTCGCGAACGAACATTCTGTCCCCGATGGCCAGCTATAAACTCTTCCCCGCAACACTCGCAGTATACTAGTTCAAAGAGCCTGCGTGGAGACGAACCAGTTGCAGTGTGAGTCATACCCCGATCAACGCGCAGCCCGTCAAAGTCGACCCCTGAGGAACCTTCGGTCGGGCTGCCAAACAGACCCTCAATGCTCCTAAAGAAAGTATGAGCTCGAAAAGTAGTTGTTTCCGGATTTACTTCACGATCAAAGATCTGATTGGAGATTTCACTTAAGCCTCGTAGTAGAAGTAATCCTCGGAGTCCTTTTTGTGTCTGCGGTGTGTTTTCTTCGAAAATGGCTTGCGTCAATACGGCACTAGACCTGGCTCGTAACTGCCCATCTTCGAGTAACGAAGCATTTGCAAGAACTACCGCAGATTTTTCGATAGCATCAATTGCTACGTCTTCAAAAAGTCTTTTTGAATTCGGAATGCCCAGTTCCGATGCACAATGCAGAATTGCATCTTGGATTTCAGCGGACGATTCAATTTTTCCAATAAATGCCTCCCTTTTTGTGCAGCTATCGACCAAATGAGTGAATGGTTCTGGGTTTAGGGGAAGGGGCGACGCAGCTTTGGATAGCGAAGGTTGGCCGGTGACAACGGTATCCAACCAGTCTTCAGCCCCCCTAGCGCCATCGGAGCCATTCTTCTCATAAGTGCCGTTTGAACCAAAGAAATCGTATAGGTAACCTAAACTCTGATCTCGCTGCTCCGGACCAAGTGGAAGTGACGCACTAGACGCCAATATGCGAAGTTTGTGCCGATATTTGGGGTCATCCAATCCTAGCCTATGTATCAGAGCACGTATCAATCCGGCTGTTTCAGTGCCCGCAGAGCCGCGGACCAAATGGAGTTCGTCCATAACTAGAAAAAAGTAGGCCTCTGGATCACTTTGAAGCCAATGTTTGGTCTTGTTGAAGAGGTCTTGCTCAACTTCCCGTGACAACATCGTTCCCAGCATGGAGGTGTTGGTCACGAGGATGTCAGGCGGAGTCTGCTGCATATCCCATCTGGTAACGAGTTCTGCATTTTCCGGCGATGGAAATAGATACTTGTCTTCCCTCCCGGATTCTTGATCGCTTCGCAGGGCCAAATGAAAATCATGATGCATTTCCTCCAGCGCCGAAACCACACGCTCTGTACGTTGAGCGCTCCTTTGAACTTCTTGACGAGTGTTCCCTCGTCTAGGGTGATTGCGATAGCCTGGAACTGGAGTTGCACTTGTATACTTTCCAAAGAAAATACGATTTCCAGATAACCTTCTGTCCATAATTTCCGCAGATTCCGCGGAGTCGAGCAATTTCCGAAGCCGAGCCATCTGGTCTTCCACGAGAGCATTCATCGGGTACAGTAGTATGGCCCTCATTGCCTTTGGGCGCGCTTCAGCCTCCATCTCTCTATGAAGTTTGAATTGTTTGGGTGTAGATTCCCACCATTTCTGTTTTAGAAAGCCAGATTTGGGGGCAGGCCAACTCGCAGCCTCGTTAGCAATGGCGGCAAGAATTGGAAGCAAAAACGACTCAGTTTTCCCGGAGCCTGTTCCGGAAGTAACAATACCTGGTCGTCCACTCTTTAGACCTCGGTCTAGCATCTGAACTTGATGCAAGTACGGTTGGTAAGTGCTCTTCCAAGATAGTTTCGAATCTGTTTCTGGGTTCCCGTTGAATAACCCAGCGAGTGCCAGCTCAATGAAAGCGCACCTGGCCTCGTGGGGCAGGCTCGCAATTGGATTGTTTTCACGCTTTTCCAGCAGATCTTCTAAGTAGTACCCAGCTGCCTTGTACCTGGGAATTGGCTCAACAAACAGATCCGTAACAAAGTTCCCCGGATCTCTTAGTAGTAATCGCCTATCACGTGCCAGTTTTTCGTTTCGAACTTTGAATGCAGTATCAATGTAAGAAATAAAGAGCTCTCGGATTCGTTCGAATCCTCCAATTGGATCTAACATGGATTAGCGTGCCTCCAATTTTTTGATCAATTGGTTCAGCATGTCCTGCCCCTTCTTCAAACTATGCATCTCGAGTTTTTGATTTGAAATTTCTAGGGTCATTTTGATCGATAGTTCCTGCGATAGCGTCATACTGGTAGCGGTGAAGAGTGCGTATGCCTTTTCGATACAGCTTTCACTTTCAAGAAACGGAAGCACCTTCGAAGAAAACCCTGCCAAATCTTCCGCCCTGAACCGGTCTCCACGTATCTCGTACTTAGTTGGAGTTGCTGAATGTGAGGCCAAAAAGCTCTTTGTGTCTGCTTCACCTGTTTCGCAAAACACGGGAATCATGCTGGTGCTGGATAAGCTGACGCTGTGCGCGCTGTCGACGAATGCGCCGCAAATACTGGCAAGCACGATCAGGTTCTTTGGATATTCTCTTGTAAGTACAGTTTTTTCTAAGCTTGGAAGCCAAAAGTCCAAAGGCGAATTGTTTATGTTTTCCAATAGTACGATGTACGTTCTTTCCGGGTTGTTTTGAGCTTGAAGCCAACTCTTTGCAAAACCGGTGATTTCAGAGGAAGCGCTCGTCCGCCACAGATCGTCCATGCATATCGTGGCCGGGTTCAACATCTCGCGTACTAGCTGTCCACCAGCAGCCAAATTAGCATAGACACTTGCCAATTCGACACCAGACGGCCCCAAGAGCAGCGGGATATTCCCAGATCTCGCAATCGCATCAAGAGCAAGCAGATCTTCTGCCGATACGTTAGAACCTGTTAAAAGTTTCTTTACAGCTTCGTGTAGCTCTTCAATTGGTAGTTCCTTAACAGCTTCTCTCGACCCTTCTCGAGACCATGGTGGAGAAAGTGGGTGCGATATCTTTCCTTGCGCAGACGGAACATGTTCCGCTAATGCATCTGATATTTTGGACGCATCTCTAACGTTGTTAGCAGTGATTGCATCAATCACATTTTGAGCACCATCATACGTACGATTCAGTAAATCTTTCGCCGTCTTAAGCTCAGACAAGGTTTTCTCGCACTGGCTTTTCGTTTGGGATGCTTTTTCATCCAGGGATTGAATGGATTCGATCAAAACACTTTTCTGTTTTTGGAGCTCGGTATTTTCTCCTTCAAGAAGCTGCTTCACATGAGGCCGGAGTTCTTCCTTCAGATTTTGTTCCAGTTCAGCGCGTCGATTCTCGACTTTTTCGAGTACACTCGGAGATTTCGAAAACAAGTCTGCAACTTGAAAGAGGGTTTCCAGGTTGCTCTCGACAGCGGCAACGAGTCTTGCAGCGCGTTTGGATGTTTCTTCCCAATCAGTCGAGAATGTTGACAGAACATCTATTTCGCTCAAAAATCGAGAAAGCCCTTGAATGTCGTTCCGTGAGAACGGTGCGCCTGAGTGTGCCCTTCGAATACGCTTCAAAACTAATTCTAAAAAGTCTTGGTCGCTTTGCCAGTTAATTCGGGAAATTACTGCGCCGGTGACCAGATTGGGAACGGCAAAATATCGGTTTTCTACCTTCTTGGAAGTGAAAAAAGTACTGTTGATTGGGTAAACTGGATATTGTTCCAAGTTCTGTTTTAATGCGAAATGCTTTCCGCTGCCGCCGTCGAACTGCATTTGAACTTTGCAGCATTCCGTTTCCGAAATGGCAACCACAACCTCCTGATTGCCGGATCTGTGTAACTCAATACCATTTTCAAAAAGATCCTCACGAGCTCGATCCGGGCCACTAACACGAAAGTCAAAAACTTCTGTGGCAGTTAAAGGCTGATCGACTAAGAAAGCATCCTGATCCGGGTTATCGCGACGAGGGTTTTGGGCGATTCCACAGGTTAGTATCTGACCTTCAGCAAAATCGGCCAGGTTTGGAGAAAACAGTTTCCCCTCCGGTGGTAAGTCGCGATGGAACTCCCTTGTAAACCAGGTCAGCCCTCTTCGCTCCGCTATCACCTCTACTCTGCCGTAACCGCGAGTATAGATGACTCGGCAGAGAAAGACCCCATCTATCATCGCAGCCCTTTCTTAAGTGCATAGCTTTCTGCTTTCCAGACACTTTGTCTCACTTTGAACCTACGTCCAAGGCCCAAGTGCATTGGACTTTCGGCACTGTCTTGAGGTGAAAATCCAGCAATCAATGGACCGAGCAGTCTTGATAAAATTTCAACGTCAGCTTGTAGAGCTGGATACTGGTATGTCAACTCATCATCTGATAGACCGCTGGATTTTAAAGAGTTTATCCGGAGAGCGCGAGCCAACTTGTCTGGAATGTGTCCTCCAGAACCGCGTCGCGTAATAAACTTCTGGTCGTACTCAAACAATGCTTCGCCTCTTCGCCGGTACGCTTCACAAATAGCGGAGGATCTCGCACTACTGATGTATTGTGTCCCTGCTCCTTCAACCATGAAAACATCACGGTCGTTTCTCTTGTACCAACGTGACAACTGAACGTCTGAATGGGTATCCTGAATTTTTGGAGCGCTGTTAAAGAACATGCCCTTGGCAAAGCTCCAAACGCCCGTGCATTCGCGGCCGATAAGCGTCTTGTCCTCTTGTGGCCAGCAATGGGGGGCCTGCGCGAAGCTCGGCAACAATCCTCTCTTTGCTTCCCAGCCCAAAATTTTCGAAATCTCCTCAAGCTTGTTGGACTTGATGCAGATTACCGGAGCCTTGAACTTCGACGGTTGCTCCAGCATTAACTTAGCACCTACCCGAGAAGCGCAAGCATTCATCCTTTCAAAGGCAGATGATGCAATTGCGCCTTCTACTAAAATGAGTCCAGGAGAAATCTCAAAAAGAGTGGGCTTCACCAAACGCCACTTTCTTGCTCGCCAATTCAAGTTTTGAACCGGTGCAATCCAACGAGCCTCTTGTAGTGAACGAAGGATGTCCCATACTCGATGGCCGTTCTCTACATAGTTTTCTAGTAGGCTGTATACTTCTGCTTCAGATCTTGGCGTTCTAAGAAAGCAATATAGCGCCTCCAGCATGTCTGAGATTTCAAGCTGAGTGTCTGTCAGGAGATGATCAATTGACTGACCTAGAACACTTTCTCGATAGCTTTCTGGAACAATTTCATCAATTGTGATCCAGTGTTCGGGCATTTGCGCCCATTCTGTCAGCTCGGGTGTATCTGCGCTAAACCTCGCTACGTGCATAATTTTTTCGCTTCCGTCCCGAAGAGTGATCTTCCAAATTCCAGAAACTTTGCCTTCAGTTTCCAAGACCCAATAATCTTCTTTGGGAACGAGACGCAGGTCACCCTGCGTGGGGCCGGCGGCACATATCTTCAGGCTTGCGGATTTGATCGTACGGATGGCAGGTAGGGTTTTCGAACGTCCCAACCAGAAAGAACGCTCAATTTTGATACCTCCCTGTAAACAAAAATCAGGATGCGTTTTTTCCGGGCTGGTTTTCTTTCCCCACATATCACGGATTGAAGGTTCTACTGCCCGCCACTCAATTCGTTGCGAAGCAACCCAACCTTCGCCAATGTTCGAGCAATAAGGTAGCAAATCACTTGGCGCTCGTTCCGATTTAAGGAGCAAAACGACCGCCTCATCTAAAGTTGGAAGACTCTGGCAAAACTCGAACTGGCCATCAATCCCCTCTGAAAGAACTAGGATACCTTGGCTCAAGCTCTGCAAAGCAGGCTGGGCGACGTTTCTTGGAGGTTTATTGATGAAGTCCGCAAAACTTTGCGTGTCTGTACCTGTCCCCGTTGATACATCTGCCACGAATGAAACCTCGACCGAATCCCCGTCATAACCGGCGAACCAGAACAGAAGGCGCCATTTGGATAGGGAGGAAATTTTTGACAGGTTTGGCGAAGTTAGAGCAGAGCTTAGAAAGAGGCGCCAAAATCGGTGCTGCGAAAGAAGTCTGATTCCCTGATCATGTTTTCTTCGGAAGTCGGTATAGGCCTCGTTTAGAGCGCTCGTCATATCCCAAGGGTTTGCCAGACGATCCATGGCCCGAATTACATCCGAGTAGCCGATAGACTTGAGGACACCCAACTTTCCTACAATTCGGCGCATTGCCGCCTTATCGCCGCGAGAGGGAAAGGCCATTTTGGTGGCAATGCCGATCAACGTGGCGCTACCCGGATTTGGCAAAATCAGTTCCCGGAATGGTTCGCCGGCATCGATTTTTTCATCGACCCACTTCTTGGTTTCTATCCAAAGACTGTTTACTCCGGAAACAGATTGAAACGAGTTTGGATACTCCAAAAGTGCAGCTAGGCGATCTCGGAAGTTGTCGTTGTTTCCCACGCCTTGATCCGCTGCACTTACGAAGCAAGATAGTACCAAGTAGCGGAAGCTGCCGGGGACGTCTTTGTGTTGCGTGTTTACAAGAGCGTAACCACCGAAGAAATCGGCAACGCTACTAGCAGAAAACTGTTTAAGGAACGACTTCTGTACGATTTGGTCTGGGAGGTTTGCGAGATTCGCAGCGGCAGCGATTTCTCCAGGCGTCGCGTCTAACCAAGACAGCGGCGCCCCTCCATATGGACCATCTGACCTTAGGTAGTGAGCGACGAGACGGTTTTCCCATTCAAGAGGAGGAAGCGTGGGCGGAACGCTCAAGTTGCCTTCGGTATTATTCATGACATAGCTTTTTTGCCTTACATTTGCTCAGATGGTTGCAAATGACAACACTCAGTTCTTAATGACAATTTATGGGCATACCGGGTTAGTTCTCAATGACAATCAACAGTACTTGCGTCCCCCACGAAGACGCTGTCGAGTGTATTCTTCATGTTTTCCTTTCGCTCTTGCTGGTGTCCCATTAGGCGGAAGGTCGCCAAGAGCACCCGCAAACAACGGGGAGAAAAGCACGACCGCTGTCGCAAGAAACATTCAACTGTCAGAATGTGATCGTTTCTGAATTGTTTCGCAGATCAAGCAAGCAACAAAGTTTGCGAAGGCTTTTTCGTTCAGGGCTTGTCACTTCGGAGCGCCATGCATATGTTTTTATTCCCAAAGGAGAAAATCGTGCCTTCAAACAACTCGAAATCTAAGCGCACCGTGCCGCTGCCTGAGAAACGCATACACGCCTAATTCCGTCGCGTGTTCGTAGCCCTACGGCTGCGATGTTTCTAGATTTCGAGAATTGAAAGGGCACCTCCATGCAGCCCCAATCCTATACACCTTTCGTCTACCCACGTCTGAACGGATGGTTCCAGCCAGCCTATGAGAGCCTCGTTACAGCGACCAACCGCAAATCCGGGTGGGGCGCCTTTGATGAGGAAGCATCTGCCGAAGAACCAATGCCTAAGGAATACGCGCGAGACTATTGCGCCGTAGCCGCACTTATCCGTATTTGCGCAGCATGGAAGGCAAGTCGCGGTCAGATTGCAGATCAATTGCTCCGCCCATTTTCTTTAACCGTAGTTGAAACCGGTGACAGCGCCTGGGTGGAAGCCGCAGAGAACGCGTTTACAGACGGTTTGATCCCCGTGATTTGCAAAACCAATCCTGATGCAACCCGTCCGAATGTCGTGTGCTACAAGTCTCGCTGGCGCAAGACCACGCCTGCAAAGACAGCAACCGATTTCAATGAGTCGCTGGCTCTGGCCGCCAAAGAGGCCGCCCCAATGGTTGTTGTGGTGCCGAGCATTGAATTGATGCCAGACGCTGTTTGTCAGAAATCTAACAAGATCATTTCCCTGAACCCATGGTCGCGAAACATGTTGTTGATGCTCTTTGCCATGATGCACGGCCGCCAAGGGACAGCTCTGATGACAAAAGCGCTCAATGAGATGCCATCAAACGATGCATTGGCTCGGATCACCATGAAAGAAATGATGTTGGCACTTCGCACGCCCAAACTTTTGGCACTTGTTAGTCAATTGAAAACGTTGACTATGCGGACGAAAGCCAATCCCAAAGCATTGGATGACGTCAAGGGCCTGAGTTCAGCGCGGGCAGGATTGAAGCGTCTTGTGGACGACATTCAAGCATATTCCGAAGGCCGCCTGAGCTGGTCGGAGATCCCGAACAACATTCTATTTGATGGCCCGCCAGGTGTTGGGAAGACCTTTGCCGCACAGAAGCTCGCGGAGGCAACTGGAGCGCATTTTGTGAGCGCGAGCTATGCCAGCTGGCAGGCCGAAGGTCACCTTGGCGATTTCCTCGCTGCAATGCGTGATGATTTCCATGAGGCGAGGCGTAATGCGCCGTCCGTTTTGTTGATTGATGAAATCGACAGTTTTGCTGATCGCGCAACCAACGCGAGCGACAACGAGAATTACAATCGAGCAGCCCTTAATGGTCTTCTGGAGCAGCTTGCAGGTGCCGAAAAGACCGATGGGATTCTGGTGGTCGGTACGACAAATTACTCGAAGAAGTTGGACGCTGCACTTCTGCGCTCTGGACGGTTCGACCAAAAGGTCCATCTCGCTCTTCCGGATCGGGACGCGCTGACTGAAATCATGTCCGCACATACTGGCTCCACAATCAGTAAGCGGGAACTTCACGAAGTGGCGGCCGAAATGCTTGGACAATCGGGCGCAGACGCAGCCGCCCTTGTGCGTCAGGCACGCTCCATCGCCCGCCAGGATGGCTGCCCACTTGCAATTCAGCATCTCAAGTCGGCGCTCGCGCAATTTGCAAAGCCAGTTTCTGCCCAAAAGCTGTACAAGATGGCAGTCCACGAAGCCGGTCACATTGTGGTTGCGCACGCCCTTCGCGCCGGATTGCCGACAGTGGCCCAGATCTCACCAAAGGGTGGTCAAGTTGACCTTGAGTTGGACCAATTCGGTCACGAAACTCAAAGCTTGGAAAATCGACTCGCTACTTTGATGGCTGGACGTGCAGCCGAACTTTCGTGCCTGGGTAGTGTTTCGTCAGGTGCCGGCGCGGGGGAGAAAAGCGATCTTGCTCAAGCCACCATGTTGGCAGTCCAAGCCGAAACGCAATTCGGGCTATCCAACGACGATTTGATCTGGCGCCCAGTAAGTCTGGATAGTTTGTCGGACACTCTCAAGGACCGCGACCTTGCAGCCCGAATTCAGAAGCGGCTGCGTTCTGCGAGCCAACTTGCAGACAAGGTGATCGATAAGTCTGGATACTTGGTCGCAGGTGTGGCTCAGGCCCTTGTTGAACGACGGCAAATGAAGCGGGCTGAGCTTCAACAGCTTATGGATGATTTGAAATCCGCAAAAGGCAAAGAGCGCCATGCAGTTTCGGAGAGTATGGACCAGAACATCCGTTGGCTTCACTGACCTAAGGCCCGCCCTTGAAACCAGGGGGCTCTTACTGTCAAATTCCCCATATAGATGAGACTACATGGCAATTTTGACAGACGTTTCGCGTGTGATGTCGTGTTGGGCAAGCAACTGCGTTTCTGGTAGCAATCTCGTTCGAAGGTATTCTTATCGAGCCAAGTCTAGGGCAAGCCGGTTGCGGATTTTCCTGGCCCGATGGTCCAACCACCTACTTTCGTCTTCGCCAGCTTCAACGACAGCCTTCCGCAACGCGTCTTCAAGCGGAGCAAGGTCTAGGTTTGGCTTTTCGTCTGCCAGAGCCCGATAAACCTGTTTGTTGAACTGTCCTGGTACAACGGGGTGGCCAAGCGTCATCTCGCATAAGCGCGCTAACTTCTCATTCCGCACTTTGTAGAAACGGCTGCTCAGTGTTCGACCGCTCTCCACATCGTATTCAGGTAATGTGACATGCCAGTGTGTTTCGTTGCCAATTCCTAATGCGCGCTGCTTCACATGCTCAACGATGGAAGCTCGGTTTCCCGATTTTGTCGAAACCTCATACTCACGACAGATTTCAGCAAACATCCACGCGAGGTCTTGCCGGCTCATGGGTTTGGCTGGTGAAATGACAAAGTGCCTGACGCCATACTGTTTGCCGGCAATCCTGGAGATTTCACCCAACATTAGGAGATCTTGTGGGCACCCACGGATCCAAGTTGAAGTTTCGTTGTCCGCAGGCTCCGCAAGATAAGCAGCGATCCGGCTAGTATGCGCAGTTGGGATGCGCGTTGATTTGATAATCATGATCGCTCTCCCAAGATCTGGGCGCGGATGAGATCGACATCTCTTTGAATGGCGTCGATACGTTTGCCGTGCTCGACAACCTGGCCAGCCCTGAGCGGATTGAATGTGTGCGCCTCAGATAATTCGCGCGACAGGTATGACAGATTCATCCGTACATCGATCAACAGGCCCAACACCTCAATTGCAGACTGGATGTCTTTCGATATCGGCTTTTTCCTTGGCGACTTACGAGGTTTGGTTTCGGGCAGCGTGTCTTCAAAATTCAGGGTCCGCGCCAAGACGAGACGAGCGTACGCTGTTGGCGAGATGCCCTCAGATTCCGCTCCGTGTGACAGCAACTTATGGAAGTCATCGGATATCCGCATCCCCACCATTTTTGTTTGTTTTCTGGTATTTACCTTGATCATTCTTCCTCTCCAATTCTGATAGCTGCACGACTTGTTATGAGCGTGCGCAAAGTGGAGGTGGGAGGCGGGTTGCAAGGGGCAAGAGAGTTTGCAAGAAGTCCCGACCGCGCAAACCACCAACAAGCCAAAAAATGTCAGGGCCACTGAGCTTCCCCCCTCGACAACTTGCACGCGGATGAGTTGATATTGAACACGTAAATACTCTCAAGGCAGGAAGCGAAGTGTGACCAAGAACAAAAGTGCAAGGGATCAGCTTTGGATCGCGTTTCGGAATTCGGCTTGGGGTAAAACGCCTGAGAACGACCGCGAACTGAGAGAGCTAAGGAATGCAGTTGAAGAAGGCATTCTAGGCCAAGATGCGGGGCAGAACGTCCTAGAAGCCATGGAAACTGGCAAACAGGCTTTTGAGTTGGGAAGGCAACTGGGAAACATCTTCAAGCAACGCGGCAAGAACGAGGCTGAGCGGTGGCTCCAGTCGGTTGAACAGCAGTCGATAGACAAAAAGATCGCGCGCCACCTGAACAAAAAACTCGCGGATCTGATTGATTACCAGAATTTGCAGCGTGCTCGTAGACCTCGCGGTTCTCAAACCTCCAATGTCAGAGCGCAATTGGTGGACGGCGGGCATCCAAATGACTTGCGCCGGCAAAGCGCGGCTTTGAACTGGACGATCTACATCGATGAAAGTGGAAGCATCTTTGACGAGAGTGCGAGTGAGCTGAACGACGCGAACAAAGACGTTGGCAGGCTGGTCGCCTTAGCGGTTCCCTCGAATGTAAAACTGCGTCCCTTGGAATTCTTTCATGCTGCCGAGGCCCCATCAGAACAGATAGACGAGATCCTACAGCGGCTTTTGGATGCTCCTGTTGGAATCTTTGGTTTCAGCGTTAACAGCAGAAGCGCGCAACACGTGGACTGGCTGGGCCATGTCCTGCACCTGGTTCGGTGGGTTCTGCTTCAACTACCTGTTCCAATTTCCGAAGGTGGCTGCAAAGTTCAAGTTTTGATTGAACAGCGTGGTGGTGACCGACAAAGCGAGAACTTGCTCTACAGTAGCCGTGAAATCGAGAGCGAATGCCGTGCGCTCGACCCCGCAAGGTTTTCGGATCTGGAGTTGACCTTGGAGTTCATGGACAAGAACCATTCTATGAATGGTTATGTGGACGCAATTGCGAACACTTGGGGAAGTCCAAACAAAGATCGGTTGAGGAAGTCATCGCTTCTTGGCCACTGTCTTGTTGAAACGAAAGAAAGCAGCCTTCACCATCTTTTCTTGGCATTGCGAGACCGGGGGTCTTTGGCTGCGGAGGACTGGTATCTATTATGCTCCGCTGCCGAAAGTGATCCAGCTCAGGGATTTCTGAATCGCGAACTTGATCGCCTCGGGCTCGAGTTAAAGGAGTATCCACATCAATGGACTCTATACTTAAATGAGGTTCAAAGTCGGCTTCAAAGAAAGCAATACAAGCTTTCAGAGTTAGGCCATGCTATTGGGTGGCTTGAACAATATTCGGCTGCCAATCAATCGCTTCCTGATGTTCTGAAACTCCAGCTATTGAGTAGCAAACTCGCGCTCGGCAACCACAGGGGCGATTTCGATATTCAAATTTTCAAAGAGTGTTTGAGTCTTAGCGAGGGCTTGAGAGACGAAGAGCCCCAGTTAGCTTGTGAAGCGGTCTTGCGCATGGCCAGTATGTCGACCAACTTTTATGAATTTGGAGCATTGAAAGACAGTCTTAATGGCTGGTTGGCGCAACCAGTTGCCGTTGCCGGTCTACGAAATTACGGAAAGCTCCTATCCACATTGGGGCAATTGGAAGCCTTTGAGGGGCAAGCTGACGAGGCTTTGGGACACTTCAATCAGGCATTGGAGTATTTCTCGCGTTTGAGCGATGGGTCTCAAGCGCAGATCGAAGTTCTGCAAACCTCCAGGTATCGATTGGTCGCGGAAATGGATTCAGTCAGCGTTTTGTCGACCGATCAGGAGGCTTCCACGTCGGTGCAGCGGTTCATTTCAGGTTTGCGGGAACATCTCGACAATGCACAGTCGGAGCGAAATGGTGAGCGCCTTGCGCAAAGCGGGCAAGATGGTCGCTTTGACCAGCATTTGTGGCTGCGGTCTTTGGTTTCTTTTCCTCGCGAGCTCTCTGAAGAACGTAAGGAGTATCTAAGTCAAAGCGCGCTATGGCAGGTTGGCGCGGACCATCCGTGGCCTCTTATTCTTGCCTATCGAGCTTGGCTTTTTCAGATGGAAAATCGCCCGGACTTGGCGTTGAACTTGATGAAGGATGCCATTGCGGCTTGCGAAGAGGCCGAGCATGGACCAACCTTGGAATGGATGTCGGAGGTTCTGCGAACTTTAGCAAACATACTCGGCCTTGAGATGGGCGTTGACTCACCGAGCCAGGAACAGCGCGCATACTTAGAGAAACGGTTGCCTCGCGCGCCGCACTCCGCCCTAAGGGCGTTCGCAGAAGAAAACACAAGATCTCCATTGAGCCATTCAAAGCTTCTGAAGCATCTTGGGAATTGTTTGCCATTCAATTTCCATTGAGTGTTTACCTTTAGCGAGCCGGCGACTCTTGAAAGACACAAATCACCTGAAGCGATTGGGATGGACCTCTAGAAAATGGGAAGTAAACCAAAAACCGCTTCTGACCTAGCGCGGCGCATTCTTAAACATCCGCTAGGCGGTTTGAACAAGCTTTTAACACTGGCGGACAGAGAAGAGCTGGAATGGCTTGAGTTGAAGGCTGCGACGGAGCCCAAAGGCGGGGCGGTGAAGAGTGGATACACCCTTGGGGATTACCGCTGGCATGTCGCGAAGGCCGTTGTCGAATTGGCGAATTCAATAGGCGGTGTCGTTCTATTGGGCCTAACGGATGACGGTAAGCCAGTTGGGATCGAAGCCAGCGACCCCGGCAATGTCAGAACCAAGAAGGGTGCTGAAGCCTTTAGACGTGACTTTCTTCAGAGGGTTTTGCTGCGCGAGAATGGTTGGAAGGTGCGCGGCGACAAGACACTTAAGTTGTCAAATCTTCACCTGCTGGAAAGATCTATCGAGTTAGACGAGTTCTCCTATGGTGAACACTCGGTTTTGGCGATTTTTGTGGACGCTGTTCCTAGAGGGATTGGGTACGTCGAAGTTGAGACCGTTGCGAAAAGCCAGTTCGTGCAGAAACAAGTGTTTGTCCGTCAACGCGGAGCAGTCGGAAAAGTTGTCGAACTCGACCTGAATAACATCCCGGCAGTACAAGCTCATGAGGCCCATCGAAATCGCTATGAGCAGGAAGTCAGCACAACTTGGGAACGGTTCTTGTCAAAGGCGCCTTTGGCAAGGCCCACTGACGCATTGGAGCCGGAAATTCGTCAGTACCTGAGTGCCTTGGCAACCCAGCACTCGTCTGCATCTCAATTTATTCAGCTATGGGCCGAGGGATTGCCAGGCTTGCGGTCAAAACCGAAAAAGACACGACCAAAGCCGTTTCGCGACCAGCATGAGGGGTGGCTAAACGACGGCCGCAAGCCGAAGCACGGCTCAGTCGATAATCAACAACCGAAGTCAATTGGTGACCTGGAATGTGGTCCGGTTGTTGATCTGATGAGAAAAAAGCAACGGGCGGTCTTAGTCGGTGATGCTGGATCAGGAAAAACTGCCTGTTTCTTGCAGCTAATGCTCAAAGAAACTGAAAACTGGAACTCAGGTCGAGTTTGGCCACTAATTGCGTCGCTCGCAGGTTATGACTGCGGTGGGCTATCCAATCTACTTCAGACCAGCTGTGGACTTGATTGGGAAGATCTTGTTCCGCAAATAGCTTCAGGTTCAGTGACGCTTCTTCTTGATGCGTTCAATGAATGCCCGGATGCACTCCAAGACAGATGCGCATCTGAAATTGCCAACTTACTCGCCGAGTACCCAAAGGCACGAGCTTTTGTTTCCACTCGGTCTACTAATATCCCATCGCAGCTCACACTCCCTAGGTTCGAAGTCAGACCGTTGAGGCGGTCGGAGCAATTGGAGTTCCTTCGCCACTACTTGCATCAAGGTGCACATGCCGAAGAAATACTTAGGAAGTTGTACGAGCAACCAGCGGCTGCAAGCATCGCAGGCAGCCCTATTCTCCTCAGAATCGTCGCTGAAGTTGCGCGTGAGACGAAGGATATCCCGAAGGGACGAGCAGCGCTTTTTAGGCGTTTCCTGGAAACGTGGCGCCGGCGTGAAGAGTACAAAATCGTTCAAGAGCTCGGTGAATTGTCTTGGGGTAAGGAGGAAACACTCCAAGCTTTAGCTGAACTTGCCTTCCAGATCCGACAGTCTGGCGCGCGGATCTACTCTAGAGATCAAGTCCGAAATGTATTGAAACGATCCTTTGGTAGGGAAGTGGACCGCTTTATAGATTGGGCCACACAGGGCCCAATTCTGGTCTACGACGAAGTAAGAAATACGATCAGTTTTTGGCACGAAACTGTACAAGAGTATCTTTGCGCGGAGTACCTGGCCGCTCGCCACGAAGATATCGATGTTCAAGCCATAATCGGGAATGCGGCGCACAAGTCAGGGACTTGGTCAATGCCCATTGCTTTCACTTTTGAGCTCACTGACAAGCTTTCGAGCACATTTGTCGATGCGGCATTGGAGGTGGATCCTCTAATCACAGCAGTCTCCTTCCGAGGTTCTTGGCAAAGTCTGCCAGTCGGCCTTGAAGGAAATCTTTGGACACATGGTGTCGTAAAAATTCTGCTTGATTTGGATGCTTCCAGTGAGAAACGGGAAGCCTCCATAGTAGCCAGAACGCCACCCAAATACCCTCTCCCACTGTACTTGGAATCCACATTACGCAGCGGCGCATTTTGGTATGCGGGGCAATCTCACCAAGCAGGCAGGACAAGGCTGGACCGGCTCAAGAAGACAATGAGCCCTGGCCTTTTCCCGTGGATAGAATTGTTGCCCGCAGCACTGGCTGGAGGTGATTGGGACGCCAAAGACTTGAGTGACGCCCTTCGACTTCTACATGGGGTGTCCCCAACACCGACCCTTTCAAGCGTGCTTTCAACAGCCACTGCATCGGAATTGTGCGCGCTGCGAAGACAAAAAAAGATCAGCGCGGAAAGATTTCTGACCTCTTGGGCTCGCGCGGTCGCGCGGTCGAATGGAGCACAGCGAGAACTGGATTTGATAGGCGTTCTTGCCGCTGAAAAAGAGAAAGGGCGGGAGCTTGTCCCGAGGATGCTTCAACTTTACCCGACCGAGCTGAGAAAAATCGCTGACGAGAGAACGCTTTCACTAAGGTTGCTGAGCATCTTGGTGCGAGAAAGAGTGATCACCGCCAAAATGATACGTGAGGATGAGCATCGACTGAGGTCGATCATTGAGCGGATGTCGATGATGAACGCGTTACGGCTGGCGAAAGAAAAAGTGGTTTGTCGGGAAGATCTTACTGAGCAAGATCGTAAACGCTTGGTGGTTGACCTTTGGCTGGACAAAAAACTGCGGGAAGCTCAAAAAGTTAGCCGACTGAGCGACGCGGTCTCCTCTGGCCTGCTTGCGTATGAGGATATTCCAACGGATTTGGCAGGGCCAGTGAGGAGCGACGCTGTTAGTCGTGGAAGGCATGCTAAAGCTGGAAAGAACCGCTTTACATACATGAATGATCAGTTGTCCGATGAGACTTTTCGCAAACGGATGCGAGAAGAACTACGAGACCGGCGATGGATTGTGACTGTCAAAAAGGTGAACACCGAGAAAAACTTCGGTTTTGCCACGCATCCTGACTTTGACGGTGATCTACACTTCCGCCTGTCTGACATTCGTACCGGTGGAAATACTATGATTTCGCGTGGTGTAGCATTGGATGTCGCCATTGCGCCAAGTTACAACGGCCGGCGCGAAACATGGAGCTTTGCTGTAACGCACGGACGAGTGCGATAATGGCGAGGGGCTCAGACGCTTACATCGTGAGACTGTTGCAAATTTGTCGCACCTCCCAGCGTGATACCACTGTTTTGGTGCAAGTTGGACATCCGTGCTTGTATCGGTGCGGCGTCATGCTGTATCGACGCAATCCTGCGCAACTCACCTTTATGTTGATGCAAAGCGCAGTGTTCAACTTCGAAACTTAACCTGAACCAAATCTCTACTTTCGGTGCGCCGTTCTCATCGGTGTCCGAGGCGCGTGCTCTATTCGAGTTATGGCGTCCCACGCTCTGTGGAAACGGGATCAGGTTTTCGGAGAACCGACACTGTTCTAAGCGAGGTGAGCAAACATGCTAACTATTCCCGAGTTGACGATAAACTGGCACGTACTCGAAGCATGTAACTTTAACTGCTACTTTTGCTACGCAAAATATCGCCAGAAGCCTAGCTTTCAGCACATCTATAAGAATATTCTACTAGAGCTGAGTTTGCTTAAAGGGCGTGTTCTGAAGCTTAAATCTGGACACGTTCTCCCTAAATCGATCAGAGTAAACTTTGCGGGAGGAGAGCCATTTCTTGTTAAAGACCTTGGTCAGGCCATTGAGCTGGCTTCGGATCTCGGACTCCGGCCCTCGTTCATCAGTAATGGTTCGCTCATAACCGATGATTTCATATCCAAATTCGGAAAGAGAATTTCTGTCGCTGGTTTTAGCATCGATAGTTTCTCGCCCAAAGTTAATGAGGACATCGGCAGAATAGACAACAAGCGTCAGCAAGTAAGCTTGGAGCGGTTTCATCGCATTTTTTCAATGTTCAGGGAGGTGTCTCCTGAGACGATGATCAAGGTGAATACTGTGGTTTGCCGTGAGAACGTGCGAGAAGATCTTACTGGGCCGCTCGGGGAGCTGAAGCCCGACCGTTGGAAAGCATTAAGAGTGATACCAATTCACGGCGCTGAAAGGCGCCAAATAACGGATTCTCAATACAAAAAATTCCTCGAAAGGCACAAGGGGGTTGCCGGTCAGGTTGTTCCGGAGGACAACGAACATATGCATCGGTCGTATCTTATGCTGAATCCGGAAGGGCGGTTCTACCAGAGAGAGGGTTCTAGTTTCATGCAGAGTGAACCCGTTCTCCAGGACGGCGCTGCCGTGGCTTTAAGGGATGTGGAATTCGATGCCGAAACGTATTTGAGCAGATATTCGCAAGCCAAGGAAGGGCAGAAAGATGTCTAAGGATTGCGCAACTCTCGCTGAACTTGGCGAGAAGCAGGTCGTACGAGAGCTGATCACTCGCCTGCGCCCAAACGGCGTTCTATTGGACGGAGTTGGGCACGATGCTGGCTTCGCCGATCTGGCCCTATCAAGAGATGAGGTTGCCGTACTAAACACTGACCGCAGTGGCGAGAACCTGGCATTTAAGCTTGGTTTGGCAGGGCCTGAAGCAGTGGGAGATTTAGCAGTTTCACATGCTGTCAGCGACGTCGCCGTGGCAGGCGGTGATCCCTATCTATTGACGGTTTGCCTGCTGTTGCCTCAAGAAACGACGCTTGGATACGCCAAGCGCCTCATGGATGGTGTGGAAAGCGCTGCCGACAGGTGGGGTATCGCAATTGCTTCCGGGGACACCAAGAAAAACGCAAGCGTTGCGATTGTCGTGACTGTAATGGGTAAGGTCAAGCGTTCTCAACGCCTTTCCAGATCAGGAGCAAAGGCCGGGGATTTACTAGTCGTGACGGGACAATTGGGCACCATGTTTACGGCTGCTCGCGCTTATCAAACTGGCACTGAAATACCTGCATTTTTACAAGCGCGACTTAAAGACGCCTTAGTGAACCAGCATCCGCCAATCGAGTTAGGCCTGGCTTTGTCACGGTCTGGAGTTGCACGAGCTGGCACGGATATCAGTGACGGTCTCCCGAGCGCCATATTTGATTTGTGCAAGCTTAACCGACTTGGCGCATCGCTTGACGTCAACGACGTCCCGGTGGCGGAAGACGTTTGGCGTTTTGCCAAGTCGAGCATGGAAATAAACCGCGAAAGTTTGATTTCAGCCAACGGAGACTGGCAGTTTTTGTACGCGATTCCCAAAGAGAACCTTGAAAGAGCGCGAAGGATTGCATTGGAGTTCGGTGCTACTCTCTCTACCATTGGGTTCTTTACGGCTGGCCGAACCATTGCAGCAAGGGGTGAGGACTGCCAGCTTCGGCATCTAAACCTTCTGGAGAATGATGCCTTCTCTCAAGTTGAAAACAAAAACTACTTTGAGTTCTTGGCAAGCAACCCCCCACTTCTTGGGCCGGTCCTTTAGGAAGAAGTCAATGGTGTATTCCGTTTGTGCGCAAACGCTTGGGGAGGCCTGGAAAAAATCCATCCGCGCCGTTCAGGAAGATGGAGAGATCCACTTCGACGAGGATGTTCAATTGCTAGAATTGCGCCAAGGATTGTCTCTCACGATTTCAGAGCCGAGGGTTGAAGACCCGATCATCGAGCGTTGGGGCGATCCCCAAGTGCTGGCTCGAATGATGAAAAAGTTCGCAACAGGAACGAAGATGAGTGACCGGCCATTTACGTACGGCGAATTGATCTACTCCAAAAATGGTGTCGACCAGTTCGCATGGATGGTCGAAAGAATACGCCGGAAACCGGAGACAAAATCAGCAACGATTTCTCTACTTTCGGAGGGTGATGGCTCACCAAACCTTCCGTGCTTGGTATGTTTAGATGCAAAACTACGAAAGGGCTTCCTGGACCTACATTTTTTCTTTCGAAGCCAAAATGTAGTCGGAAGACAATATGCGAACTTGGTGGCACTAGCAGATCTGCAAGCAAGAATGGCCTTAAAGCTTTCTTGCAAAGTCGGAAATCTTTCAGGGTATGCGGCTTCTCCACACATCTATGAGTATGACTATGACCATGCGCAAAACATCCTAGCGGGCCTGGAATTTGAAAATGTCGACTTGTTCTACACCCATGGGCCGAAGTCTATTCGTGGAGGTTACTCGTGATGGTAGCGCTCCGGGTTAGGTCCCTCAGCTGCTGAGTTGTAGTCGTTCCGATGTGATCTGACATTTCTGCTCTTTTGGATCTGCTCTTTTGGAGCGCAAGCAAGGAGTGTCGATCAATGACACACGCGAGGACGAATGACTGGTAAGGTAGGAAACGCAATTGGGGTCATGTTAGTAGTGACCTTGTCGCTGTATCTTTGGGCAAGATTGTACACTTTGACCGATTGGGGTTTGCTCGCACTGGCGCCCCTTGCAGCGCTACTTTTCACCGGTTTGTTTTGGAGCAGTGCTGCGGTCTTTCGTGCTAGCATCAAGGTGGCAGTCAAGGATGGGTCGCCATTGGCATGGCTGATTACTGGAAGGCTTCGTGCGCTTCTAGGTGCAGCAGCGTTCACAGTAGTAGCGGTTCCACTATTGGCGTGGCATGTGATCTCGTCCACGTACCCTGAAATGCTGCTGCTTGCTTTCTTGTGCTTTTCTGCGGCTCTCCTATTCGCGTTTTCCGAGTGCAAATTTCTTGATCATCTCACTCCTCCGTTCGCTCGAATGAATGCGCTGTCGACAGGAACACTTGTTGCTGCGGGCTTTTTCATACCTGTAGTTGCATGGGCTGACTGGAACTTTACGGCTCATTCCGGAGAGATCCGCACCGTAGGCTTGAAGCAAGCCCTGGAGCTCGGACTGGAACAAATGCCGGAACGTGGAGGATGGGTTGCGGAGCTTATGGCACCTTTATATGCGCTCGAATACGGCAAGCTCTGGTTTGTGGTTCAGAAAGGCACGCCCAAATGGTTTTCTTTTTGGTACAGCATTGATGCGGCTCTGATCAGCGTTGTAGCTGCACGAACGAGTGCTGTCTTGATGTCGTTTGTCTCGGTTGAGAAAGGGAGGAATGATGACTCAAACATCACCTCCTAACCCGACTGAAACAACTTCCGATGTGAACGCAAAAAACGTGATTGCATCGCGTTTCTTCTGGGCGACTGTCGCCTTGCTGGCTGTTGCGACGCTCGCTTTGACTGTTGCGAGCAGTTTTCAAACAACGAAACCCTCTCCCCAGCATTCGGTCGAAATTGAACCAACAATGCTTCAGACAATTTTGAGCGATACTGCAATTTCGGCACAGAAAGCGGTTGCCCCGGATATCAATGCGTATCTCGATACCGTTTATGCTCCTGCATACGCCGCCATTCCGGCATATGCAGATTTTCATTATTCAGTTCTGGGAGAGTACATAGAGCTGACGTCAGCAGCTACAGGCCAAATGAGCGATGCCATACACGAGCGGTTGTTTGACGGCTTCGAAAAACGACTGACAGAAGCCGCTGCTAAACTCGATAAACGGTACGTTGAGGAGTACCAGCGCATCTTAGAGAAGCAGGTAGCGCAGCAAGTGTCACCCGGGGGAGCAACACCTCTTTTGGGCGAGGTCACCGACGCTGTCTTGCAAGATGCGATTTCCAGAGCTCACACAACGTTGCCCCTCGCGACAGTTGCAGCCGGAATCGTGGGAAGCGGTTCGCTCAAACTGGTTTCGGCAACTATTGCCAAAAAGCTTGCGGCGAAGGTTGCAGCTAAAGCCTCTGCCAAGGGCTTGGCAAAAGGTGGCGGTGTGCTCACCGGCGCCGGTGGCGGCGCGCTCCTGTGCTCTTGGAGCGGCCCGGGAGCCGCGGTTTGCGGTGTTGTCGGAGGGGCCGCTGCGTGGCTACTGACAGATGCTGTGGTCGTGAACATCGATGAGTACTTCAACAGGGAAGACTTCGAGGATGAGCTAAGAAAAATGCTGTACGAAGATCGAGCGGAGAAACGGGAACAGCTTACCGCAGCCCTCCGAGACAAGGCCGTCGCTATGGACGCAGCCTTAGAGGAGATTTTCAAAATGCGCGATCTATACAAAGCCGACTGAACGCCGGCATCAATGCGTTCAACATGCTTGTCGGCGCTGCCTAGTTTTTATCCTCACCCATTAGTTAGGAGGTAAGCGTCCGTTGAACCCGACCTAACGCTTGCCGCTAGCGGGGACTAAGTGTCCACCATCGATAGTGGACACCATGAGGCACTCTATGAGCAGGCGGAAGAAGCGGTTTTGGGCGGATGAGGAGAAGCGCGAGATTTGTGCGCAGGCGGTTACGCCGGGGATGTCGGTTGCGCAGGTGGCGCGTCGCTATGCGGTCAATGCGAACTTTATTTTCAAATGGCTAAAGGATTCGCGGTTTGCGCCAGAGGCTGATGCGTCCGCTCAAGAAGCGATGTTTTTGCCGATTGAGATCGAGGCTGATGTTACCCGCGAACCTCGGCCCATCGACGTGCCAATGCCGTCTCCATCTGCCTCTCTGTCGGCCAGCCGAGTGGACATCACTTTGTCGGACGGGCGGCGCATCCTGATCGAAGGGCCGACCGCGCTGGCCGCTGTGGTCAGCTTGGTGCAAGGTCTGGCGGTTTGATCCCGGTTCCCAGCAATACACGCGTCTGGCTGGCGGCGGGTGTCACGGACATGCGGCGGGGTTTTGCCAACATAAGGTGCACCTAACGAGAGGCGCGAACCCAAATTGAACGCAAGTCAAAGGTCTACCCCGCATCCTTATCTGAATGAGCGAGGAACAAAGTCCTTAGTTCTTCGCAGCGTTCGATTGGAACGGGCCGCGCATTCTCAAATTCCTTAAGAATCCTTTGAGGGTTGAGCATGAGAGATGGTTTGTCGTTTAGTATCACACGTTCACGGACGTTTAACCTTTTATAAAATATCTGAAACTCGTCATTTTCTAGTTTTATTTTAAAGTAGATGAAAAAGTACCCATCTACTACGCCCGTGTTTTTATTGTTGCAGAGGTTGGTGGTAAGTTGAGCAACCGCGAGTACTGCTTCTGAATCAGCTGACGACGCTTTGCCAAATAGAACATCTTCTGCAACGGCAGCCCTGTCGGTAACTTCCTTTGTCTGAGCTGTTCTTTTGAAAACACGAAACATCTTATTGAACACGAGTTTTCTCCGCCTCAGAGGCAAACCCCAAGTAATTCATATATGAATCAGCAGCTTTGGCCAAAACCTCCACGGCTCGTTCATCATTCAAATCCAAATAGACATTCACTTCAAATGTATCTGGTATAGACTGAATTTCTGCTGAACGAGTTGCTCCCAATACCGAATGTTCAGCAGTGTTTGTCCCACCAATCTCAAGTTCTGCGCCCTCAAAGGCGCATTCAGTTTCCCTACTCAAAAAGGCCATCACCAACATAATCACGCCGTTTGACAAGAGATCAGCAGCCACAACCAAAAAAAGTAATCCCATGTAGTTAATGTCAGATGGTTCCCAAGTATTTACTAAGAGAATACACAAAAGTAGAATTGTTGCCGTGTTCGCCCCAAGAATTGGGAAAAAGAACTTCGAGCCTCGAAAAGTGAAACACCAAACCATCCTATTGATGCTGCCAGCCATGACAACGATAACGACAATGGCTTTGATCGTCCCTACTGCGTCAAGGATGTGTCCGTAGATTGCCACGCCCAGACTGAAAGTCAGCAACCCAGACAAAGCAAAAAAAATACTCTCTACGCCCTTTCCTGATATCGCGAGAGATGCTTGGGTCAGACCAGCTGCGAGCACCAATGACGCGGCAAGAATTCGAACTGGGCTGCTTGGATCAACTCCCACGGCAAGTGCCAAAGTGAAAGCCATAAAATAAATACCAAATACGACTGTAAGTTTACTGAATTTGCTCATAAAAACGCAACCTTTAGAACTTCCGTAGCACTGCTTGCTTTTGAAAGACTACCACCAAGGCTGTCTGTGGCAAAACGAAAGGTCGCGCACCCTTTCGCTGTGTTAAAAGTTTATCCGATCCGATAACGGCCTTGAGTTCATCGCTGAGGCTGTCAGGGGCTGGATCAAAGCTGTCGGGGCCAAAACAGCTTACATCGAGCCCGGATCGCCTTGTAAGAACGGCTATTGCGAGAGTTTCAACGGGCGAATGCTAAAAATCTACCTAACAGGGACCTTCAAACAGTGTAACACTGAGACCCTTTCAACGGAAAAATCTCCTGCATCCGGAAAGAAAAACAACAAATGGTAGGCATCATGGATGGCGACCAACAATACGAAACCGGTCACGTTAGGAGCGGGGATAGGAGTTGCAATTTCGGACGTGGCTATTCAAATCTCTTCTCTTTCTTTCGCCTCTCTTCCCCAGCAATCTAAATCATTTTGAACTAAATCTTTCCGAAACCTTCTCTTGGTATCCTCTTGGAAAAAATTCCCAGAGGAGAATACCATTGCCAACACTTTCATTTTGCTCACCAAAAGGTGGCTGCGGAAAATCCACAACCTGCATTCTGACGGGCCTTGAGTCTGCAAGGTCTGGGATGCCCGTTTGTATTCTGGACACAGACCCCAAACTCTGGTTGTCCGAGTGGGCCAACGCCAAACATTTGCCCAACAATCTCACCGTTCATCAGGTAGAACAACGAAACTTGACTGAGGCGGCATTCGCGGCTGCCGCGCAATATGACTACGTGTTGATCGATGTTGAGGGATCCAACGATGCATCGCTAATCGACGCTGTTCTGGTCAGCGACCTTGTAGTTATTCCCTCCCAGGCATCTCGCTTGGATGCGTTGGCGGCTGTCCAGGTGCTCAATCAAGTTCGCCAGAAAAGCTTTGTACTGAAGCGCGAAATCGCGGCTCGAGTTCTTCTAAATCAGACAGAAGCTGGGGCCGTCGAACACCGCATCACTGGGGAAATCAAGTCCGTCCTGCGGCAAGCAAACGCGCCGGTTTTTGCAACTCAACTGGCACATAGGCCGATCTTTCAAGCAATGGTCAGCTTTGGGGGTGACTACATGGAGCTGCCAAAAGCGTTCCAGGGCTCCTCCCCGCAATCAGCGCATGCAAACGTCGCCGCCCTTGCACAAGAAATCTCTGCCACCCTCTCCGAAATTCTTGCCGCAGCCTAAGGACAGAAACATGAACGACACAAAACAAAACCACATGCCTGGTCTCGGCGATGTTGACAAAGTCGAGCAATCCGACATGGGTTTTCCCCGCGTTTCAACCAGCAAATCAAGCTTGGTGGCCCAACCACAGATGAGCCCAAGTAAACGCAGGGCCGCAGCACGCACGCAAAAACTTTCTGTCAGCGTAAACCCAGGTCTTTATGCGGCATGGAATGCGGTCCGTGAGGATAAGGAGCAGGCTGTTGTTCGGGCTGTCGAGCTGTCCTTGATCGCTTACCTCGAGAAAAACGGGCAATCATTCGATCTGTAAAACCTGCCAAAAGAGCCCAGTTCCTCACCTTCGTTGTGTGGGGAGCTGTGCTGTTTTCTTCGTCTCATATTTTTTCGTGACGCCCTCTTCTTTTTGGCGCTGCCCTCTTATTTGTTGAAAAGAGACTAAAGCCAAATTTGAGCACCCGGAATTTGGCGAAGATTAGAATATTAGTATTTTATTTCAAAGGCTTAGATGTTGACATATGCTGGATAGCGAGATAGAAATCACGCATCCAAGAACGGGAGGGGGCGACATGTTCCATTTCATCAAAGAGGCCTATCATCAGTTGCATATCGCAGCTGTTATCATTCATGTTTCGCTGGTCATCGGTGAAGTCTATCATTTGATCCCCCACGCGTGATCAGGAGGACATCATGCAGTTTTTGGTCTACCAGATAAGAGAAAGAGCCCTGTTCTGAACGCCGGTATCAAGAGCCCGCGTTGTGGCTCACATCGAAGATTTTGAAAGCGTCGCCCTCGGAACGGGCGGCTTTTTTGTTTTCAGAAGGGTCAGATGAAGATATTTGGCGTCTTCGATATCTCGGCACATCCAAGCCGCCGCTGCATAGGTTTCCTCGTGGACCTTCAGAAAACCAAACAAATGCGGATCGGTGTCCTTTCTTCTACGCCTGAGGACATCGAGCTTGCCACGATTGCTTTTGCCGATCTCCTTGCCCATTCGGCTGATCTCCAGCCATAGGGCGCCTTCAGCCTTCGAGTAGACCTCAAGCTGACCAAGCAGAAGAAACCGGCCTTCATCGATTTTGCCGACGGCGCTCCAAACAGGCTGATTTGGTTCGCTTAGAACGATGTCGCGATACAGTCTGAAACTTTGTTTTGATGGCATTTGGCACCCCCTCGCAAAGGTATTTTGGCGAGCGGATGCAAGGAGCAAGTTAGATTGTATTTAGGGTAGATTGGGCGGTGTGAGGCCGAGTGTTGGTGGGGTGTAAAAACTTCGTTGACGATAAACTGAGCCTGAGCATCGCATTTCGGCTCGAAACATGTTTCATATGAGCAGGAAAAAGACCGAATGGTGGTATGGCAAAGTTGGACGACGAAGACCTGTCGACACTTCAGCGCGAAGTACAGCGACTGCTGGGGCGATGCATTTTACGGGTGCAACAGTTTGAGCGGTTGATCAAAGCCATGGTGGCTGGTCACAAGATTTCAGGACCGGTTGATGACTTGGAACCTGTAAGGGCCGCACGAATTGACGCTACGGCCGGCAAAACGCTTGGCACCTTGGTCGGCGATCTCATTGGTTCGTATGTGGTTGCAGACAAGATCGACCCAACCGGAGAGATGGAAAACAACTCACTTGAGAACGTCAATTCGTTCGCCATGCAGATGACAATCGCCCTACCGGGCACAGAGTTTGACCGGGTAGAGCGTGAACTGCGAGAATTGGTCCAGCTAAGGAACAACCTAGTTCACCATTTTTTCGACCAACACGACCTCGAGACGTCGGATGGATGTCGTGCCGCGCAAGATGCCCTAGTCTCAGCATACAACCGTATCGACCAACAATTCGAGCAACTTCGCGACTATGCCAAAGATACGGTGGAAACTCGGCACGCACTGTCAGAGATATTGCAATCAGAGAAATTCAAGGACGCACTTTTCAACGGAGTTTCTGCTGACGAAAAAGTCGATTGGAATGCTTCAGGCATAGTAAGCGTCTTGCAAGAAGCATTTAGTGCGGTGGCTACCGATGGCTGGGCATCCATTGATGTGGCTGCCAAATGGATTGCTAAGCGTTACCCCAAGGAGTTGCCTGCCAAGTATGGATGCTCCAGTTGGCGACAGGTAGTGCATAGTGTGCCTCATTTAGAGCTTCGGTATTTTGAATTTAATGGGCAGCGCATTGCGCGCTATCGAGAGAAGGATTGTACCGCTATGGGCCGTTCTCGCCCGCTTGAGGAATAAAACTGAAGCTCGTCACCACTCAGACAGCCGCACTTCAAAATATTTTTTGATAGTCGCCAACGCGAAATCACGATCTCCGGATGTCGCTTCTTCCAGAAAAGCCAGAATTTCATCCTGTCCGGCTCCAGACTGCCGCGCAGCCTTTTGGCAAACGGCCAGTATTTCGAAAGTGTTGCTGGCGCTTGAGGGCAATTCTACGGTCGCAAGTTTGTCCAATTTGTTCGTTCCGTTTTTGGGTGCCCCAGCAGTTTCCCACATCACAGTTAAAATGATGTTCAAAGCCTCATAAGGATTCGAGCTTACACGCTGATCAAGCACAACGGGGACTTACCCCCCTCCGTTAGGGCGAGGCACAAAACCCGATGTTTTGTTCCCAATTCCCCACTCCAAGGGTCTGTTTGCTTGTCATATCTTGAGGTCACCCTAGCAACGAAAGGACAGCATATGGGACGTTTTGATGGTAATAATCACAGCCAGGACGAGATTGACAATCGCTCAAGGCAGTTGGATCCAGAGCACGACACATATTGGACCGACCGCGGCTATGACGAGCGGCCGGATGACTGGGAAAGCGTCTACGACGACGATTAAGGGGGCAAAGCGGGATAGTAGGAGGTCTCCAGATTCAGAGCCTCCTGCAATCTCTCTTTAGGCATTGCCTGAAGTTCCCGAAAGTCGTCAAAGGGAGAGATCGGATCAAGCGTCAGGTTGCTGGTTTTTCGCAGACCTTCAAACGCCCGCTGACAAAAGCTGGCCGTGTTTGCGAGTGTAAAGAGTGCCATGGCCGATCTCTCATCCATATCCTTCTTCAGGTTCGCATGAACCTTGAGGCAAGTCCCATGGGTCGGAATACTGGTCCCCGCCCGGTATCTCTTGGCCTCCCTGTCTGAACCAGGCCCTGCGGAGAGATTGAACGCCTTTCTGTAGAAGTCAGTATTGGTCTCAATGCAACTAACTTCCTTGGCGCGATCCAAGAAGTACCGGATGGCTTCAAGGTTACCAGTCTCAGAATTCCTGGAAGCAAGCATATCTGAAAAGCTCCAGATGGAGTCCTGCGAAGGATGCCTTTCCGCCCCTTCGATCATCAGCATCCGAAGACACGCAAACAGCCCCATGGTTCGCGCCGGAAGATGCCACTTATCCGATAAATCTCCCTCATTGGTCCGAAGTGCGCTCAGATACCACTGCATTGTATCCGTATGAGCCCAGGGCAGCTGAGCAATCATGTCAATTGCCTCGGAGCGCCGGTTCGCCTGCCAAAGGGCGTGACAAACAATAGACCCTCTGGCCAGCTTCGTTACGAAGTCTGCGGTCTGAGGAGCCCAGTTCTTCACCCTGGCCGATAACAGGAAGCGAGACCAATCAGACTCCCTTTCGCTTTCGGGCGCCTGATTGAAAAACTCAACATCACCCTCTCCGTAATTCAATCTTTTCATCTTGTCATAGAGAGCGTCCAGAACGTCCCGACCACCTCGACTTTTCGCCATCTTCGACATTGGCATCTTCTTCTCACGAGCGCGCTTGGCGGCCATGTGAGCTCTCTCATTGGTATTCTTACTTCCCAGAAGGTCAGAGGTCAGATTGCCACCGACGACTTTGTAGACATCCTCAGGCTCTGGAAAGAAAAACATATTGTTGGCTCTGTAGTTTCAATGGGTCCAAGCAATTGACCAAGTCGTGTTTCGGTAAGCTACCATCAACCGCACCAGTTTCCCGGCCGCGGTGGACAGCTTGTCGCTCCACAGATGTATCTGACAGCAAGCCCTTCGGAAATCAGTTTGCTTCCGACATCCTGGCCATCGACATACAGACGTCCACAGAGTCTGCCGAAGTTGCACGCCTGGGTTTCTTCAGTTCCTGGCTTGCAGGCGCACCTAACTCTGCGAAGCTCGAATTCTGATGCTGATGACAGCAGTTCAGCAAGGCGACTTTTAGCCATGTAGCCCAATTCTCGCTCACGAGAACACTGGGCCGACTTGGTTTCAGCTGTATTGAAGCCCACCAACATTAACACCAAAAATTCGACCCAGTCTCACATCTCTTCAGGCGCCAGAAATCTGGGCTGCTCACCACGGAAGCGAATCTCCTGACCGGCGTACGGATAAGCGGCGACCATGGCGAGTCCGGCCTATCTCAAAAATCGGACGCAGATCTTGGCGATCTTTTATAGGTATCTGCGATATCGATCTGAAGCCTGGCGTTTCGATATTCTGAAGCGCGATGGCTACTGCGGAAGCGATGTCAGCAGGGTCATCCCACCGCTACCGTGGTCGACTTTCTCACCGCCGTTCTCATTACCGAAGTCCTGAGCCTAGGATAGGGAACATAAGGAAAGACAAAGAAAGGCTGGACACGACTTCGATAGCGTTTCCAAAAGAAGTGAAGAGAAGCAAGCGCAAAGCAACGCAAGGAAAGCCTTCGAAACCCTTACCTTTGAATGCCAATCCTTCTTCAGCAAAGACAATCACTTCAAAGAAAGGCGAAGCCCAACTTTCGAAATCCTGTGCAAAGCTTGCCAGAGGAACGCATGGGAACAAAGCGATTTACAGTGAATCCCAACTCATTGGAGGGTTTGTCAGTGCTGGCGAAATCAATGAATGGGAAGCTCACGAAAGGCTTCTGAAGGCGGCCAGCCATTCCAGTGCGTTTTCTTTCAAAAGAATTGGGCCGCTTGCTGCTAACCGGGCTCCGCAAGTTTCCCCGAGAGCCAAAGGCAAAAAATCTTTAACAATTGATAAACCCGAAAAAGATAGAAGCAGGGCACGACAAAATAGAGGCACAGCCCATGCAGGTTTCTGTAAAAGACTTAGAGAACTACAAGATTTACGTTGCAAAAGCTATTCAAGGCAGGTCAGACGGCGAACTTTACGTTCCGATATTTGAAAGATTGGAGCATGAAATTGATGAAAGGCGTCAAGGCCTAGATACGATGTCCAGAATCCGAGCCATCGCGAGCGCGAACTAACCTACACTACAGCCAAAGTTTCCCGTTAACTCACCGACTTCAGGAATACCGCCGACATTTTGTTGGCGGCTTTCCTCTATCTAGAAGTCCAAATATGCAGATTTCTACGGGTGTTCCTCACCAAAAGTGCAACGATAGAGGTTGGAGTATTCCGCCCATCGGCGCTTCGATTCTGAGTTTTGTCTAGAAGAAAATTTCCGCTTGCGTTGTGGCGACCGGGTAACATGCTAGAAGTCGCAAATGTGTTACAAAATGTGATACAATTCATTGGGTGGAAGCGGTCGAAATCCAAACTAAATCAAACAAAATCAATGAATTAGTAATGATCTGCTTGGGAAATTTGGTGCCCAGGAGAGGACTCGAACCTCCACGTCCATACGGACACTAGCACCTGAAGCTAGCGCGTCTACCAATTCCGCCACCTGGGCAGGTGTCGTGGAGCGGCGTTTAAGCTGACTGGCGTGGGGCGTCAACCGGATTCTGAATGAATTTTGAAAGTTTTTTAAGTTCGGTTTTCGAACTGAAGTTTTGGCCTTATTATTTCATGACCGGCGCGGCGAATTAGTGCCTTGTTTGGCTGGCCTGCGGGCGTTAGTTCTAGGGCGCAATTTCTCAGCAGGAGCCCTCTCATGTCGAAACTGGTGACGATTTATGGCGGATCGGGATTTGTCGGTCGCTACATCGCGCGGCGCATGGCGAGAGAGGGGTGGCGTGTGCGGGTGGCTGTACGACGCCCGAACGAAGCCATGTTCGTGAAACCCTACGGCGCCGTGGGACAGGTTGAGCCTGTGCTGTGCAATATCCGCGATGACGCCTCGGTCGCGCTGGCAATGCAGAGCGCCGATGTCGTGGTGAACTGTGTGGGTGTGCTGAATGAACTGGGCAAGAACGCGTTTGATGCCGTTCAGACCGAAGGGGCCGAGCGTATTGCGCGCTTGGCCGCACAGCAGGGCATTGGTCGAATGGTGCATATCTCGGCTATAGGTGCAGATGCAAACGCGGCCAGCGATTATGCCCGGACCAAAGCGCTGGGCGAGGCGGGTGTGCTGAAGCACATGCCGGATGTAGTGATCCTTCGCCCATCTGTGATCTTCGGTACCGAGGATCAGTTCTTTAACCGATTTGCCGGGATGACCCGCATGGGTCCGTTCCTGCCGGTGGTTGGTGCTGAGACCAAATTCCAACCCGTCTACGTGGACGACGTGGCCCAGGCAGCGGTCAAAGGTATTCTGGGGCAGGCTGAGCCGGGCGTGTACGAGCTTGGCGGGCCGGAAGTGAAAACCTTCCGCGCCCTGATGCAACAGATGCTTGAAGTGATCCACCGGCGGCGCATCATTGTCGGTCTTCCGTTTTTTGTTGCCCGGATTATGGCGGGCGTGCTGGATATTGCGAAATTCGTCAGCTTCCAGCTGTTCCCGAACAACATTCTGACCCGCGACCAGGTCAGGAATCTGCGTCATGACAACGTGGTATCTGACGCGGCCAAG